>JASFPF010000024.1:0-10054 GCA_050116135.1 Deltaproteobacteria bacterium
ATAAGGACATCCCGATCCTATTTATTCGCAACGGTAAAAAAATATCGGGAAAAACAAGCATCCTCAACAAGGCCAAGACCTCTTCCCTCCCCGGCAATTTTCATCCCAACGACTTGAAAGTGGCCATGGAAAAGCTGATCCAAGCATCCCATGACCCCAACAGCAAAGCTCTGGACAGCATTATTGTCGGCAGGGCCCCGGCTATGGTCAAACTAAAGCGGCATATATTGGACCTGGCCAAATCCGATCTGACCGTCCTGGTCAGCGGTGACAGTGGAACAGGTAAAGAACTGGTGTCCCGTGCCATCCACAGATTTTCATCCCGGGCAGATAGACCCTTTGTCAAGGTCAATAGTGCTGCCCTGCCGACGAATCTTTTCGAGAGCGAGCTCTTTGGCTTTGAAAGGGGGGCTTTCACCGGGGCCTGTAAGAAAAAACCGGGGAAATTCCAACTGGCTCACTCCGGAACCATCCTTTTGGATGAAATCTGCGAAATTCCCTTGCCCATGCAGGGGAAGCTTCTCCAAGTCCTTGAAGACAATGAATTTTCTCCTCTTGGGAGCACAACAAATGCAAAGATTGATGCCCGCGTTTTAGCCGCTACCAACGTCAATCTGGGTGAGATGGTATCCCGGGGGCAGTTCAGATTGGACCTTTATTATCGCGTCAACGTGGTGTCTGTGCACGTTCCGGCCCTGAAGGATCGTAAGGAAGACATTGATTTGCTGTGCGACCACTTTCTGAGGCAATATGCCGACCGGAATGGCAAGGCGTATAGGCCTCTTTCCGACCGGCTTCGAGAGCAGTTTTATCAGTATTCCTGGCCCGGAAACGTTCGCGAACTGGAAAACGTGATCCAAGCCACCGCAACACTCGGAAATGAAAAGACCTTTTACGAAAAAATCGGCAACTACGGTCTTGCAGGCGTTTCTCGGTATCGTGAGGGACGTGCGACAACGGTGGTTAGACCCATAGGTAGCGCATCCAACCTGCTGAAGAGATATACCCTAAAAGAGCTCTCCAAAAAAGCAGCACGTCAGGCCGAAACAGATATTATTTTGGATGTGCTTTCCCATACGGACTGGAACCGCAAGAGAGCGGCGGCTCTTCTCAAGACCAGCTACCGGACCCTTCTAAGCAAGATCAAGGAATACGAGATCGACCAAAAATGCAGCCCTATGGAAGAGGCCATTGACCGAACTGGCTGGCAAGCCGCAAGTGCCTATCCCCTTTCAGCGGACTATCTCCAATGCGCTTGAAAAGGGAAACGGCCTGTCCTTTCACCCTGACCGCAAACCCTCTTTCCTGACAATACGGCCACCTCTAAGGACACCCCCTCGGCCAAGCCCAAAATGAGCCCTCAGTCCATTCCATACGCAGCACGCTAGAACACTTTGATTTCCCCGTCATATTCTGATAGTGACGTATGTTACAATATGCGCGATATTCGCGCATTTCATCCTTGGACAACAGAAGATCCATCATGGATACCCTATTGTCGGAAAAACATCGTGCTGTGCGCCGTTCAGTGCGTGCTTTTTGCGAGCGCGAGGTTCTACCCATTGCCAAAGACATCGACCAGGAGGCCCGCTTTCCCTGGGAGGTGGTGGAAAAGATGGGGGCGTTGGGTTACTTCGGGATTCAGGTACCCAAGGAGCTCGGTGGCGCGGGCATGGACTCGGTGAGTTACGTTATTGCGATTGAGGAAATCTCGCGGGTCTGTGGGAGCCTGGGACTGTGTGTGACGGTGCACAACAGTGTGGCCGTCTATCCGATCGTGGCCTTTGGCTCAGACGAACAGAAACAAAGATGGGTCCCCCCCCTTGCCAGGGGCGAGAAGCTCGGGGCCTTTTGCCTCACCGAGCCCAATGCGGGATCAGATGCAGCCGCGATTGAAGCCACTGCCATGCGTAGCGATGCCCATTACGTGGTGAACGCCAATAAGGTCTTGGTCACCAACGGCGGCGTGGCCGACATTTGCCTGGTCTTCGTCCGCACAGACCCCGAGGCCGGACGCAAAGGAATGAGCGTCATCGTTGCCGAGCGAGGCACTGCCGGATTCGTGGTGGGTGACCTTGAGGACCTCTGCGGCATGAGGGCCAATCCAGTTAGCTCTATCCGGCTCTACGACTGTCGTGTACCCCTGGAGAATCTGTTGGGCAAAGAAGGCATGGGCCTGCGGATCGCCCTCGCAGCCCTGGACACGGGCAGGATCGGAATCGCTGCTCAAGCCGTGGGAATTGCCCAAGCCGCCCTTGAGGAAGGGGTACGATACGCAAAACAGCGCCGCCAGTTCGGTGTGCCCATTGCCAAGCACCAGGCCGTGCAGATGATGATCGCAGACATGGCTACCCAGGTGGAGGCGGCCCGGCTTATGGTCTACCGCGCGGCGGTTCTGCGCGACCACGGGAAGCCTTTCTCCCAAGCATCCGCCATGGCCAAACTCAACGCCTCAGAGGTTGCAAGCAAGGTGACCGACATGGCGGTCCAGATCCATGGTGGATACGGCTACTCGAAATCCTATCCTGTAGAGCGTTACTACCGAGATGCCCGAGTGACAAGGATCTACGAGGGAACGTCTGAGATCCACCGTATGGTGATCGCCAAAAACGTATTGGGCAGCTAGAGGACACAGGATGGAACGTCACATCATCGTATGTATCAAGGCTGTCATCGCGCAGGTTCCGGGAAAGCGGGTTGTTCGGGCCCCTGACGTCTTGGCGCTAAACCCCTTTGACCGGCCGGCCCTGGAAGTCGCTCTGTGCATGAAGGAGGAGGGCAGCGGGACCGTGACGGCTATTTCCATGGGTCCGGAGTCGGCCGCTTTTGCCCTTTCCGAAGCCATGGCCATAGGCGTGGACCGAGGCATTTTGGTCTGCGACCCTGCCCTAGTTGGATCGGACACATTGGCGACGTCTACGGCCCTCGCAGCTGCGATTCGTAAACTCGAGCCGTTTGATCTCGTCCTTTTCGGAACCAGGACGGCTGACAGCGACACCGGTCAGGTAGGTCCACAGACCGCCGTCCTCCTTGATCTGCCCCTGGTCACAGGGGTGTCTTCCATGGAGCAAAGAGATGCCAGTCTTGTTGTTGAACGGAGGGCTGACGGGTTTCAGGAAAACTTCGAGGTTTCTCTGCCCGCCGCACTGACCATCCACCCGAGGTCGGTACAGCCCAGGGACCTAGGGCTTTCTGGGATCGAACGGGCTTTTGAGGAAGGAACAGTGGATCAATGGGGGCTATCTGAGCTAGGTCTCTCCCCGGACCAAGTTGGCTGGGCAGGATCGGCCACCCTGGTGGCCTCCTGGACTCGGGCGATCAAAGAGAAAAAATGCGAATTTTTGCCGGGTGGAGCTGAGGAACAGGCTGATGAGCTTGTGAAGCGCCTGGTCGCGTTGGGATTAATTGGATAATGGCAACCAGTGCTGCAAAAGAGATTTGGGTCTATGCCGACTTGAGGAGTGAGAGGCTTTTTGGGTTATGCCTTAACGTTCTGGCCAAGGCCCGTGAACTGGCTCAGACCGTGTCGGGGAAGGCTGCAGTTGTATTGATGGGTTCATCAACCGACAGCGTGCAAGAAGCCTCCCCGGGGGCTGGGGCATATATGTCGGCCGCGGATGCCGCTGATCAGTCCATTAACCACGGCGCGGATGCCGTCTATATATTGGATCACCCAGGTCTAATAATGCCAAGAGCGGACGTTTACGCGCCAGCCTTGGCAGATGCGGTCCAAAAACAGCAGCCCTTCCTTGTTATGTTCGCACTCACCGACTTTGGTGGGGAGCTCGCAGCCCGGACGGCGAGGATCATGAACGCCGGGTTGATCGCCCATTGTGGAGATCTGCGGATGGAAGAGGAGAAGGTGGTGGCCACATGTGCTTCATGGGGCGGCGAGATCATGGCCGAGATCACCTTCTCCGAAGGTCTCCCCACCGGGTTTGCCACGGTGGAGCCTCATGTTCTTCAAGCCATAGCCGTGCGTGGTGAGCCTGGCACCACTAAACGGATTCAGGTGGATCGTTTAAGGGAACCCATGGGTCTCCGGCTCATATCAAGGTCGGCCGAACCTGAAGAGTGCCGAAAGCTGGAGGAGGCCGAGGTGGTCGTCGTTGGGGGCGCCGGGCTTGGTAACGCGGACGGTTTCGGGTTAGTCAGAGAGCTCGCCGCCACACTAGGAGGCGAGGTGGCCGCGACGCGTCCGCCGGTGCTCCAGCACTGGATAGACGAGGACCGGCTGATCGGACAAACGGGGAAGACCATTGCTCCTAACCTGCTTTTCTCTGTCGCCACGTCGGGCGCAGTCCAGTACACGGCGGGGATCATGGAGGCTGAAACCATTGTGGCCGTTAACCGTGACCGGCATGCCCCTATCTTTCAGGTTGCCGACGTGGGCATCGTGGCAGATGCGAGGACCTTTCTGCCTCTCCTGACAAGGAGCGTCCGGCAGGTGGTCATGCGAAAGCTGGCGGATGTGTTGTATGAAGACCACAAAGCTGAAACCAGGGCCGGCTTTGGCGCCAAAGTGCTCACCCTTCGAGAGGCACACCACTGGTCCCGGGAGGCCTTGGCCCAGGCCACGGGCCAGTCTCCAGAATTCATCGCCCAGGTGGAAACAGACGAGGTCGTTCCCCCCGTGAGTTTCCTGCTCAGTCTGGCTCGGGCCCTAAAAGTCGACCCCGGCACCTTTCTGCGGGAAGAGGAAAAGACCTTGATCCGGGGCCAGAGGGCAGAAGCTTTTATCAGACGTACGCAGAACTATTCTTACGAGACCCTCACCCCTGGTGCCGAGCACCAGCACTTGCGTGCCTTCATGATTACCATCGAGCCCAGGCAGGCCCACAAGCCTGTAGCGTATAAGCACGAGGGAGAAGAGTTCATCCTGGTGATGGAGGGAGCGCTTGAGCTGACGTTGGGCGGCAAGACCCATCACCTCAAACCGGGCGAGTCGCGTCACTTCAACTCCGAGACCCCCCACAAGCTCAAGAGTCACTCTGATGAGCCCACCCGGTGCGTCGTCGTGCTTTATACGCCTTGATCCGGACGATTCAAGATCCCTGAAATCCGAATAGACCGGAATGGGAAATGGGCTCACTTTTTCAGTTCAGGCCAAAGAGGAGCGCCGAGATGGAGATCCAAGAGCTCCAAGAGAAAATCATACAAAAGAAGAAAAAAAAGGACGTTGTGGTTCTGGCTCATTACTACCAGCAGCCAGAAATCCAGGATATAGCCGACATTGTGGGAGACTCTCTGGAACTCAGCAGAATGGCGGCATCGGCCCCTCAGGGGACAATCCTCTTTTGTGGGGTCCGATTTATGGCAGAGACGGCCAAAATCCTGTGTCCAGACAAAAAGGTCCTCACGCCCTATCCCCAGGCAGGCTGTCTCCTGGCCGACATGGCTGATCCCCGACAGGTGGAGGAGGCAAAAAAGGCCCATCCCAACGCCCAGGTTGTGGCCTACGTCAACGTGTATGCCGAAATCAAGGCCCTAGCGGACATCATCTGTACCTCAGCCAATGCCCGAAAGGTCATGGAAAAGATGGAGGGCAAGGAGATCCTCTTTGTCCCGGATCGAAACCTTGGGGCCTACCATGCTCGGGCTATGAAAGGCAAAGACGTCCACCTGTGGAGTGGGTATTGTCCCATCCACGAAAAAATCACGCTGGCATCCATTGACAGGGTCAAGGCAAAACATCCTGAGGCCCTGGTTATCGTTCACCCCGAGTGCCCGCCAGAGGTGACGGGGAAGGCCGACTTTGTGGGCTCTACCTCCCAGCTCCTCCGGTTTGCGGAAGACTCCGATGCCAAGTGTTTTATTGTCGGCACGGAGGAGGGGATCGTGCACCAGATGAGGAAAAAAGCGCCAAGCAAGGATTTTCTCCTCCCAGACCCGACGCCTATCTGTGACCAGATGAAGATGATTACCCTAGAAAGGGTGTACACGTCGCTCAAAGAGGACATCTACCCAGTCATGGTGGAAGAGACGATCCGCATCAAGGCTGAAAAAGCCATTAGGAGGATGTTGGAACTGTGAAAGGACTCGACCCTTTTGTGGTGAAGGATCTGCTCAGGACCTATCTGAAGGAAGACCTGGGCCACGGAGACATCACAAGCTGTCATCTACCCGAAAAAGAAAAAACGGTGACGGCCGTTATCAAAGCTAAAGATCAGGGCATCCTAGCAGGCCTGCCGGTGGTGACAGAGCTGTTCCGCCTTTTGGACCCCGGAGTGAAGATCGAACCTGAGGCACAAGAGGGCATGGCTGTGGCAGACCAGGCAAAAATTGCCCGAATAAGCGGCTCCGCGTTGGCCCTTTTGCGAGGGGAACGAACGGCCCTGAATATCCTTCAAAGGCTCTCAGGCGTTGCGACCATGACTAGAGAAATGGTGGATCTGATCGCTTCCACCGAGGCACGGCTGGTGGACACCCGAAAGACCACGCCAGGTTTGCGGCTTTTGGAAAAGTATGCGGTCACCATGGGAGGCGCCTGCAATCACAGGATGGGCCTCTATGATTGTGCCATGATTAAGGACAATCACATCAAGGTGGCAGGCTCGATTGAAGCTGCAGTCAAAGCCGTGCGCAGGGCTATTCCATTTACGGCTCGCATAGAGGTTGAGGTGAAAAACCTGGAGGAACTAACAAAGGCTTTAGAGGCTGGCGTAGACCTGATCCTCCTGGATAACATGGACCTTGCCACCCTCAAGGAGGCCGTGGCCCAAGCCAAAGGCAAGGTTCTCACCGAGGCCTCTGGAAATATTACCCCCCAAAATATCCTTGCCGTGGCTCAAACAGGCCTGGACTACATCTCGTCTGGTTCCATCATCCACCACGCAGTATG
Organism: Deltaproteobacteria bacterium; assembly: GCA_050116135.1. Taxonomy (GTDB): domain Bacteria; phylum Desulfobacterota; class Desulfobacteria; order Desulfobacterales. Next base: position 6,842 of record JASFPF010000024.1, read on the forward strand.
GCTGGACATGAATATGAAGATCTTGTAGGAGCAGCGTCAGCTTTAGAACCACATCTATATCTTTATCATTTCATGAGATAACTACAGTCGGAACGTCTTCAAACACCTGCTGCACGGCTCCTAGCACCAGGTCGTGAAGCTCTCCGTTGGTCACCACGATCCCCCTATTGTTCGATAGCCTTCTTCCTAGTGAGAAATCCAGCGGCTCGCCCGCCATGTCCGTCACCTTGCCCCCGGCCTCCTGGACAATGATGGAACCAGCAGCATGGTCCCAAATCGTTTCCACATAGGATTGCCGGGTGGGCAACCGAAGGTAGATGGCGGCATCCCCCCTTGCCACCACAGCGTATTTACACTGACTGTCCATGCGCAGGGGTGATGGATGAAGGCCTAGAATCTGTGTTATCCGTGCGGCATGTTCATGGGAGGAGTGGGACGACTCGAAGGATTCACACAACCGGGCCTCAGAGGGATGGGCGATCTTGGCAACCTCGATCCTACTTTCGGAAGCGTTGCTGATCCCTCGCATGGTTGAACCTTCCCCGCGGACCGCCACAAACAGATAGCCTCGACGACCATCCGTCTCACGGACATCCAGAGGCAGGTTCGGACATCCCAAGACCCCGAGGACCACTTCACCTTCTTCCACAAGGGCCAGTGCTACAGCATACTGCCCCCCTCGCAGAAAACCTTTCGTCCCATCTATGGGATCGAGGGTCCAAAATCGTCCCTTGGGGCCACCCTCCCCGGCGCCTTGATCGATCGCTTCAAGGATCTCATGATCCTTCTGATCAGGCGTGATACGTTTGACATGATCAATGACCGCCTCTTTGAGCAGGGCATTTTCATCCTGACGCAGTAGGCCGGCATCCTCTTCACCGACTAAGAGGACGTTTCGGAAAGATGCCGCAAGGTGGCGGCTCACCACGGCCTGGACGCCGAAATCGGCCACTGTGACCGGAGAACCATCCTCTTTCCCGATCGCCTCATTGGAAGGCAGATGGGAACGGACGGCCTCACAGAGCCTGCACCCCTTAAGCACCGATTCAATCGCTGCATGACGTTCTGATTCATAGGGCATTTGATCACGTCCTCCTAAACCTAAATCCGCCCGATACGTTCTTCCAGGTAAGACCGAATCGTATCATACATTTCTGCTACCTTTTCCGATTGAGGCAGGGCATCGCGAATCATTTCCATGTAGCCTCTTTCGCGAACGATCTCAAATGTCCTCGGGAAGTTCACATCGTAGATCCACGCCATTTGAAGTAGCTTAAAATCATTCAGTGTCTTCATGTCGCCCATCCTGACAATCCTGCCCGCCTTCAAGTCCGCACACACTTCGTCTGAGATTTCCGGGCCGTCGGGCAACCCAAGCTCGATGGTTCCGTTCCGGGTCCCGTCTACCTGACGGTAATAATCAGTCACCACGCGCCAGATGTCTATCTTATCCGCATCACGAAGCAATTTGGTAAAAAACACACACGCCTCGGTCTCGCCCTCCGGGATTGCTAAGCGGTTGTGATAGGCAATGACCTTTAAGATCAGTTCACGCGTTGACGGATCAAGCCCTTTAAGCACATCATTTTTTTGGAGGATCTTGACGCCAAGCTTGGCATGGTCTTCGGACTTGTGATCAGAAAAGGTGCCATAACGGGCATACTGCTCAAATCGGCCTACATCATGAAAAAGGGCCGTGAGTTCTGCCAGGCAAAGGTCTTCAAGATTCAGGCGCAAACTTTTTCCGATGTCCTTGATCTCTGCACAAACCCGTCTCGTATGCCCATCTTTGAGGTCTATGTTTCGGTCATGTTCTTGATCTCCGGATCGAAACGTCTCGACATAGTCTGAAAACCACGCTCTCAATGTTGATACGGTTTCTTGATTGATCATCTTGCCTTCGCCTCCGTTCCCAGGACCTTACTTGCTTCGGGCAACATATTCAAACCATTTGTGAGGGGGTTGTAGCTCCCAAATAAGCATGCCTTGTTCTCTGAGCAAGGCCGCTCAGAGGCAAAAGGGCCCTTTATGGATGGAAACTCGATACATCAAGGCCCGGCGGTTGACACTTCACCATGGTCCAGCTATTTTGTTTGTGTCTGAATCCCCATGGGAGGTGACCAATGAAGATAAGCAAAGTCTCAGAAATGAGAGAACTAGACAGGACCGCCATAGAACAATTTGGCATCAAGGAAGAACTCTTGATGGAAAACGCCGGCGAAGCCCTTTACTTCGTCTTGTTGCAAGCATTGGGCATCAAAGACAAGAAATTTGTCGTATTTTGCGGCATTGGCAACAACGGGGGAGACGGATTGGTGATTGCCAGAAAGATCCACTCCAATGGAGGCACAGTGAAGGTATTCATCCTGGGCGACCCGAGCAAATACAAGGGCGCAGCGAAAATGAACCTCGACATTGTCTCTCAACTGCCTATTGAAGTTGGGACCATTGAAGCCATCGAAGCTATCAAAACAGAGGTTTATCACTGCGACGCCATTGTGGACGCCATCTTTGGCACAGGCCTCACTCGGGATGTTGGAGGACTGTATCGCGACGTCATCGAACTGGTCAATGCAAGCGGCAAAACGGTCTTTAGCGCTGATATCCCTTCTGGCGTTAACGGTGACACAGGCAAGATCATGGGCATCGCCGTGAAGGCTGATTTCACGGTGACCTTTGGGCTGCCAAAGACCGGCAATCTCCTTTTTCCGGGATATGACTTGTGCGGGAAACTCTATTGCACTCTTATCTCCTTCCCGCCGTCCCTATACAACACCCCTGCCATGAAATTTGAGACCAATGAACCTGTGAAGCTTCCCCCCAGGAACAAAAATGGTCATAAAGGGGACTTCGGCCAGGCCTTGTTCATCGCCGGCGCTTCGAGTTACTTCGGGGCGCCGTATTTTGCGGCCCTCTCTTTTCTAAAGGCCGGTGGCGGGTACGCCCGTCTGGCAGCACCAGAATCCATGACGCCCTTTATTGCCAATAAAGGCAGTGAAATCGTGTTCGTCCCCCAGAAACAAACACGATCAGGAAGCATCTCCCTGAAAAACAAAGCCGCCTTGGTGGCACTGTCAGACAAGATGGACATGGTTGTCTTGGGACCGGGTCTGTCCTTGGAGGAAGAAACCCAACAACTGGTGAGGGCCTTGGCCGAGGAAATCAACAAACCCCTCCTCTTGGACGGTGACGGCATTACGGCGTTGTGTGAAA
>JASFPF010000025.1:0-9714 GCA_050116135.1 Deltaproteobacteria bacterium
GCAGATAGACGGATAAGTGAATAAAGCCATAGTGACTATAAGTAGGATAAGCCTTTTCATCATGTTCTTTATGGAACGGCTTTTCGGGAAGTCAGAGGACCTCTTTTTGCAAAACGTTTTAAGTTTGGTTCTTCTCCAATTTAGTTGGAGAAGAGGGTCCAAGGATTCAAGGGTTTGTTTTCTAGAGACTTTATCAGCGCTTTCAACATTCTTTCGATTTCCGCTCTAAACAAAGTTCTTATGACTTTTGCCAGACTTTGAAGACCCTGCAGCAAGCTGCATACAGGAATTTATGCCTAAATAACGGGCTGACAGATACACGCCTATGCCATCATTTGGTCCAAATGAAACGCATAAGCGCATGACCGTCTCTACGATTCTCCCTATTTCTTTTTTGTATCCTTATCTAAATTGATACCAGCAATTGTTAGCTCTACATCCTCTAGCACATCCATAGCTTGCGCAACGTGATCGGTTCTCACCATGAGTCTCACAGGATCTGCTAACGGTCGAACATACATGAAATGCTCACCTTTAAAAAAATAGGAAATGTCTTCAGAATCGAGTAGTGATTTCAAAAAAGCGACGTCAGCCGGATTATATGTGGCAAGGATCTCTTTGTAATCCACGAATTCAAGTTTAGGTTCGGGTGGTAGCTCATCAATCAATTTGATGTTGCAGACCGGACATTTTCTGATACCTTCAATGAATTCTCCTTTGCATTCTGGACAGAACATTTGCACTCTTTCTCCTTACATTATCACTAATGCTGAATTGACCTGCCACCGCAGACGTCGTGAGCCGAAGAACGCAAAGCGGCGGATCTATTGGTCCGCCCCTTGTGTTTTCCTTCTTTCGTGTCGCCTAACGATCAATTCTGCCATCTGGCTGCACGAGCCCATGCGACACCCATTTTAAAATTGGATGAGATCCAGGTCCCTCCTTCTGTACCTTGAACACGGCGTTGGCCCGGTCATACATTTTCCCCATGTCGATACAACTACCCCTGAACCGGGGGTGATAAGTCGCCTGAATGGTCTGACCATCGCTTTGAAACACATAAAGACAATCACCTTCCGGAACATGGTCGAAACCATATTCTCCCTTAAGAGAGGTCCCATGCTTCCCATTTATTTCATCGAGTGGATGGTAAGGTCCATATATGTAGACAGTTTCCCAATCAAAATCGGTAAGATCAGCAAACCTTATAATCGTGCCAGGACCTTTCCTTACCTCAGCCGTCAACCTATGCGAAAAGTCGGTCGAATCCGAGCAGCCGAGCAAGACACAAATCCCAAGCACTGCTGTGATGATACTTATGTATTTTGGAAACCTCGTCCAAGAAACAGGCATATATTTAGTTTGGATACCACAAAACACGAGGACTTTCAAGCGGTTGCCTTGATGGCAGAGAGATATGATAATGGAAGGGTCACAAAAAGGCGGATGCATGCCAGGTAGCTATATTCTAGGTTTCCAGTCTAACGGTGAGAATCTCCAAGAGAGAGTTTTACAGCGGCCAGCCTATTACCAGTTGAACAACACACTGAGGCCCAGGCCGTATTCGTCCACATCATAGAGATACCAGTCGGAGTCACCCCTGCTGCCATTCTCAAAGTCGACGGCTGTGTATTTGCCATAGAGGGTGGCCGACCAATGTGTGAAGAATCGCCATGAAATGCCGGTATGGGCTCCAAATGTGCCCTCGGAGCCGCCAAAACCATAATTCACATGGCTGTCCCAACTCCACTTTTCAGCAAAGGGAACTGCCAATGAAAGACCCACAAGGGCATCCGTCCAGTCCTCATCAATGCCCCTGCTCAACGGGGTCGAGTTCACGGTGACGTCAAGATCTATATCGTGGTTAATATATCGCACCCCACCTTCGGCCCTCAGGGTGAAGCTATCGCCTGATAACACGGGATAGCCGATCATTAATTCACCAGCGGTGATATCGTAATCAAGATCCGCGCTGACGATGGTGCCACCAGGCAGTGTCCTGCTCGCATCGTCTTGCAACTTGAGTACACCAATGGAGTACTTGATCAGCCATGTCCCATCCGTGGCATAACCGCCCAATCCGAATGCCGATTCTGCGAGATCGGAAAAGTCATCGGGATCCAAGTCAACATCAAGCTCAACCGGGCCTGCGATATTGGTGTGAAATCCCTCGTCGCCTTCGGCGTGGAGGAAAAACAACCCGGTGCCAATGCCAAAATGCCACTCGGCGTAAGCCGCGGTGCTGAAACTCATTACTCCTAACATAAACACAACTGTCAAAAAAAATCGTCTTGCCTTCATTTGTCTTCCTCCTTTTCTCCTTAATTTAGAATTACCTGGTTCCATCGAACTGTTCATTACCGACTAATGTAACCGGTTTTCTCCAGTTCCTTCAAAATCTTGAGCGCTTTGAGTGAACGGTAATTAATGCCGGCGACGCTCAGACTCGATCCTGACTGAAAGGGGTATCCTTCAAGTGAACCGAGAAACTCTTTGACCTTTGCCCCGATCGGCACGAAGAGCCACATCTGATCGGCATACCAGCGGGCCGAGAACATTGATTCACGAAAGGTCATCGTTTCATAGGGATCAGCCTTGAGATTAAAGATGGCCGGCCATGCGGGCACAGTACGTACACCGGTGGCGATGTTCCCCTCAACTATGCCGAAGTGAACCTTCCAATCGTTCCAGCGCACAGCATTCAATTCGCCGCCTTGGCCGAAATACAATATTTCTTCCCGCGGGCCCTTCTTTGCCTTTCCTGTAAAAAGGGGTGTAAAGTCATAGCCGTCAAGGTGCACCTGCCATTTTTTCCCGTTTGCACTATAACCCTTTTTTAATTTTTCGGTAATATTGGGCACTCCAGCCGCAGCCATAAGTGTGGGTATCCAGTCTTCGTGTGACATGATATCAGCGTACTTACTCCCGGCCTTAATTGTACCCGGCCAGCGCACCAGGGCAGGCACACGGAAACCACCCTCCCAGGTTGTTCCCTTTTCACCATGAAAAGGCGTAATTCCTCCATCAGGCCACGTCACCTTTTCAGCGCCGTTGTCCGTGCTGTAGATCACGATCGTGTTGTCTGCCACACCGAGTTCTTCCAATTTGTCCAACAGCAGGCCGACATGACCGTCATGCTCAACCATGCCGTCGGGATAAATTCCGATGCCTGTTTTGCCTATCGACTCCTTCTTCAGTCGGGTGTGAATGTGCATTCGGGTGCCGGTCACCCATGTAAAAAACGGCTTTTTGGCCTTAACGGCCCTCTCAATGAAATCGATTGCACTGGCGGTGAAATCGTCGTCGGCGGTCTCCATGCGTTTTCTGGTCATGGGACCGGTGTCTTGAATCTTGCCGTCTGCTGTGCTCTTGATTACACCGCGTGGGCCGAACTTTTTCCTAAACTCCGGATCTTTGGGATAGTAATATGTTTCTGGCTCCTCTTCGGCGTTAAGATGGTAGAGGTTTCCGAAAAACTCGTCAAAGCCGTGTGCAGTTGGCAGATGTTTATCACGGTCACCCAGATGGTTTTTGCCGAACTGCCCGGTCGTATATCCCTGCTCCTTGAGCAAATCGGCAAGCGTCGGCGCCCAGTCAGGGATGCCGTGATCCGATCCGGGCATCCCGATAGTAAGAAGCCCTGTCCGAAATGGATGCTGCCCCATGATAAATGCTGCACGCCCAGCAGTACAGCTTTGCTGGGCATAATAATGGGTAAACATGGCGCCTTCATTTGCAAGCCTGTCAATGTTGGGAGTCTGGTACCCCATAATACCGTGATTATAGGCACTGATATTATGGGCTCCAATATCATCCCCCCAGATGACTAGGATGTTGGGCTTTTCTGCAGCCCCCACCGGGGCCCCTACAAATCCCACGGCCAGCAAAGACACCATCAACACAAAGAACGATCCTTTCACCTTCTTCATTTGCGTTCTCCTTTCTTTGAAAAGTAAATTTCAGTTACTAGAAGTCAAAATTGAGCACCTCAATTCATCTTTACTATGTCATCAATCCCACAACTTGTGTTAACACTCAATTACTGGTCCCCTTTCTGAGTGCCCTCAAGGTCACGAAGTTTTGCTGCCAGTCGGAAGCGGTCCCGCTCTGCCATCTCTTTGGTTGACAAGGCATTTTTCAGCACCTGAATGGCCTCGGCCTTCTTGTCCTGATGTTCACGGATGTCTGACAGCAGCAGATAAGAATCAGCGTGGGTCGGCCAATGTTCAATCATGAGGTCAAGGGTCAGACTGGCACGATCAAAATCTTCATTTTGATGAAGATAGAAAGCCAGTGTGTAGCCGTATTTAGGGTTGGGACTTAATTCGAAGGCCTTTAACAGACTATCGATAGACTCCTTGGGGCGTTCACCGGCTATGAGCACCCCCAGGTTGAAGGCTGCCTCGTGCATCTTGGGATCAGCTTTAAGGGCTGCTCGAAGATGGGCCTCCGCTTCAGCCGTTTTCTTCTGCTCTGCCTTCAAAAGCCCCATGTTGAAATTGGCGGCAGCATTATTGGGCGATACGTCTAATGCCTTTTTGAGAAATCCTTCAGCCTCTGTGTTCTCTCCGGCTTGTGCGTGGGCCATGGCAGCATTGACCATGGCCATGACGGCACGGGGTTCCAGTTTCAGGGACATCTCGTATGCCGCCAAAGCTAACGGCAGGGCCCCTGTATTAAGATAGAAGTTCCCCAAGTTGTAGTGCGAGGTCCAATGATCCGGACGGGTCACGAGTGAAGAAAGAAACTCTCCAGTTGCCTTGTCCAGGGCTTCCTTGTCTTTATCCTTTAAAGCAAACCCGGGATATCCGGCCAGGGCTGCAGCTGCTTTGATCCTTACTAATCGAATGCTGTCATTGGCAGCAGCCAGCAATATCTTGCTGGTCTCTTTAGAAGGAAGACGACTGAGGGACTCCACCGCACTGGAGCGAACCAGAGGAGAAGGATCCTTGGCCGCGTCCATGATGACGGGCCACACAGCCGGATCCGGACAAGCCCTTAATAGACGGATCAGTGATGCTGAAAAAACCGCGTCCCGATCCTTATTCTGAATGTAGGCCAGCATGTCGGAAAGCCTGGTCCAGTCTTCTTTGCGGGCAGCATCGATCAATTGGGCACGCTGAATTAAAGGTGCCTGGTAATCTCGCTTTCGCCACTTCTTGACCCATTCATCCGCCCATACCGGGTCCTTGTCTTTGTGACAGTGATTGCAGGCATTGGGAGATTCAAACGCGATGGTGGTAGCAGGTGTGGGGGGAAGCATGGAATGATCACTGCGGTGCATTTTGGCAAACTCGGTCATGGGCATGTGGCAAGCGATGCATTGGTTGCCGGGACTGTCTTCTTTGTGGAACGTGTGGGCCACGGCGTCTTCCACCCGCTTCTGATGACAAGGTGCGCAGGACTGATTGGGGTTGTCCTTTTGCCGATATCGTCCACTGGAGGTGTGACAGTGCAGGCAGCTTAATTCGCCGGATTTAACACATGGGCTCATGAGCCAGGTCGTGAGAGTGTAGTTCTCACCTAGGTCCCGGCCGTCAGGATAATAATCCGAGCTTTCCAGGGTTACCAGGTCGAAATGATCGAAGAACCTGTTTCCCGGCATGAACCCCTCGATCAGGGGCGTGGCTTTGGCATGGCACGTGGCGCAGGCGTCGTTGTTCTGAGTTACCGTAAAGGACCTGCCGCCCCGAATGGTCTTCAGGTCTTTGGGAACGGTCCCCTTTGGCGCTTTTTGGCAGACCCGGATGTGCTCATCACAGGGGCCATGACAGGTCTCGCAGTTGATGCCCGGTTCGGCCCACTGGGTATGGTAGGTGTCGGATTCCAGGTCGTAGTTGGTATCAAGCTGGCTCACATGGCAGCCATAACAGGCCGTGTTAAAGGTGTAGGGCCAGTCCGTCCAGTGTACCGGCTCGTCGGGTTCCAAGCCGGGGAAGTGGCGGACCCCGCTTCCGGCCATGTCGAACCACCTCTTCTCATTTACATCGTAGGCCACGGGCAAAGTCTGTAAGCGCCCCCGTTCCTTGGGCGTCAAGAAATAGTAGACGTTTTTGCCTCCCAGGACATGGGCCATGGGGTGGGTCTTATCTCCGTCAGGCCCACGTTCTCGTACCACACCTGAGGCAATATCTGCCCGATAACGGTATTCTCCAATAACGGTGTCTTGGATCTGGGGGGTTAGCTCTGATTTGGCCAGCTCAACTGTAAAGGGCTGCATGGCCTTGGCGTGACGAGAGGGTGACCAGAGCTTATAGAATTTTTCGTGGCACTCCCGACAGCTGACTGATCCGGTATATCCCTCAGATGGCGAGGCAGAACGAAGTTCCGCGGCAAGAACGGGTAAGAGGAGCTCTTTCTCTGATGACCTCAAAGCCATTGCCAGACAGGTGACCAGAAGAACTGCTAACAGGAATCTAACCTTAGACACAGAGACCCACCTTTCCCTGCACCAGGCCACCTCGGTGGAGGTCGGCCATCCATCAGACCACGGGTTATCGTTCAGTTCGGAACATGTTAAAAAAATGAAAGATTACTTGCTGACAACCAGAACTTCAATACGGGAAAGACCGTATTTTTGATCAAAAAAGACTGTATTTGGGATCTCCGCTTTTCAGCCAAAAAAGTGCAGAAATGGCAACTTTACTTATGACTCGACCGAAGCACCGGGCTGACGCAAAGGACTGCGCAACAAAGCACGGCGGCTCTGGTTATCTCTGCTCGGTCTCGCCCATCACAAGCTTTCCCACGGGTTCCAGTCGTCGGCCACCGGCACGAGCCCCTTTTCTTTGGCGTAGCGCTCGTAGATGGCGACCATCTTCCGGAGCCGCTCCGGCTGGTCGGCCTCGATGGGACGCGTCTCGCCCGGGTCCTTCTTGATGTCGTAGAGGTGCCACTTGCCGTCGCCGTACATGCCGGGACGCACTCGGATGGCCTTGTAGTTCCCGGCCATGACGTAGGCATTGCCGAACAGCTCGAAGACAACCCACTCCTCTTCCGTCCGTGGGCGTGACTCTTTCCCCGCGAGGAAGGGGCGCAGGGAGACTCCGGACGGCGGGGTGATCTTCCTGCCCTTGAACTCGGTCTGCGGGTGATCTACACCGGCATAGTCGAGAATGGTCGTCGACAACTCCTTGACGCAGGCATACTCGTTGGTCATCTCTCCCGATCGGGTGAAGGCCTTGTTTTTCGGTGGCACCACGATCAGCGGCACTCGGATGCCGCCCTCGCCGATGAACCACTTCCACCACTGCAAGCTGCCGTTGGCGGCTCCAGCCCAGTCAGTGCCGAGGAGGTCCAAGGTGTTTCCTCGGCCGATGTCATCGAACTTCTGGCTGAAGGTGGCGCGCACCCACTTGGTGAAGGCGGGGCTGCTCAGCTTGCCACGAAAGTCTGATCCCTCGGGCCCGTTGTCCGTCGTGTAGATGACGAGCGTGTTGTCGAGCTCCCCGGTCTCCTGCAGGTAGTTGAGGAGCAGGCCGATGTGGTGGTCTTGCGACTCCATCATAGCCGAGTAGGTCGCCATCAACCGCGCCTGCCGGCGCTTCTCTTCTTCATCCAGCTCCGACCAGGCGCGCAGAAGAGGATTCGACTTGCGCTCGGGATAAGGCGCGTCCTTAGGGATGATGCCCAGCTTTTTTTGTGACTCGAAGCGGACGCGATGAAGTCCCTCGAAGCCGAGCTTGAGGTAGTGCTCGTAGTACTTGTCGATCAGGAAGTCGGGAGCCTGAAGCGGCACGTGCGCGGTGGTGTAGGCCAAGTAGGCGAAAAAGGGCTTGCCGCTCTCCCGACCCTCCTCGAGATACTGCATCAGCTTGGAGGTCCAGAGATCGTCCGAGTAGATGCCGATCGGGCGTTTTACCGCCCGCCCGTCTTCGTAGTACGGTTCCTGCGGGATCTCTCCTCTTTTGACCTGCGCCGCCACTTCGGGATCGTGGGTGTCGATGTGAAAGGGCCCCTGATTCCAGTGGTTCGCGCCGCCGGTGTAGATCCCGTAGCTGCGATCGAAGCCCCACTTGTGAGGGCCCTCACCTCCGTGGTGAAGTCCACCCAGGTGCCACTTGCCCGTCGTGTAGGTGCGATAGCCGGCGTCCTGGAGGATCTCGGCGACCGTCGCCGTGTTGCGCGTGAGATACGCCTCGTAGCCCGGCTTGCCCTTGGCGGGCGGATAGATGGCGTAGTCGAAGGAGGCCAGCCCGACCTCGATCGGGTCGCATCCGGTCAGCAGCATGGCGCGCGTCGGCGAGCAGACCGGCGACACGTGGAAGTTGGTGAAGAACATGCCTTGCTTCGCCAGAGTGTCGAGATTGGGGGTCCGCGTCACCGAGCCACTGATTCCGAGATCGCCGAAGCCAATATCGTCGCCGACGATCAGCAGAATGTTGGGTCTTGCCGAGTCGGTCTGTACCTCGGCGGCGCCCGCGGGTGCGAGCGTCATGCAGATCAAGAGAAAGACTAGGAGGTTTCTCACCGGTCATTCCTTTCTAGGTTGTAAGTTCGTTTCTTGGTCTCCGCCATTGGGGACTTGCGTCGTCGAGGGCATTCTTCATCGAGAATGACCGGTTTCGCTGCTGCGAAGATGCCCCTTTGTTGTTCGCTCTTTATGTGTCTGGCCCGGTCTTTGCCGTTCCCACAGCTAGTGAACGAGTTAATCATTGGGACGTATCGTTTTCACTTGAATCATCTCCCCTGTAAATTGCAATCGCGCTCAGACCGAGCACAATCTCAAGGGCTGCATACACGACCAGTAGCCAGTGCGGCATGCCGTCCAGAATGAGACTTAGTATGCGTCCGGCGGCAAGTCCGAGCATGAAAACCGCGCAGCTCACGAGCGCTGGAGCGGTCATCTGCTTTTTGAAAGCACCCCAAACCCAGATCACGACCATTCCAAAATACAGGCCCATTACGGCCCGCATGATGTGCGTGAGATTGGTTGTGTCGACTGTGATGCCGAAGAGGGCGTCGAGACTGGTCGACGGTTTGGCTCCGTACCCCAGCGCAATGGGCACTAAGCCGACGGCACAGAAAATCAGAAACGCGCGTGTTTTCATTGAAGGCGGTGCTTCATTCATTTTTTCTCCATAGTGTTGGTTTTTCTGAACAGAAGCGTGAGCAACAACCGCAGCCAAGCCCCCGCGGACCGCCGTCGGGGCTCTCCGCCTTGCAGGTGGGCGTCTATCCACCTTCCGGCAGCGTTGGGTCATTCATGAAGACCACGGGTTGTCGCCTCCTTCCCGAACTTTCGATGTTTCGAGTATTTAGATGGAAACAACGACAATTCCAATGGGGCAAAGACTGTATTCATGGTCAAAAAGGACTGTATTTTGAATGTTAGCTTTCGTGTATGAGAACAGCGGAGACAAGGCACCGATTTCCATTTGATGAAGATCATTTGCGTGCGAGACACTGTCAGTTTTGACCCGTGTTAAAGATTCGGTTAATGGAAGAGAACCAAACGGAGTCTGATAGAAGGGAGGTTGACGCCTGCCCTATATCTTGTGGTTTGTTCCTGATCCCCAAACTTATAACGTTCTTACCAAAATGTAGGATCTTAGCGGAACACAGTGTGCCTACCAAAATAGTAGCTCCATAACACAGCGACCCCTGTAAGATCTTATCAGTATATCAACACAGAAACCAATTCTGAGCCTTGTCTGGGGTAAGGGCAGAGATGGTCAAGAATGTAATCTTACAAAACCGAAATGCTCCTGTGGA
>JASFPF010000026.1:0-9403 GCA_050116135.1 Deltaproteobacteria bacterium
CTGGGGATAATGTAACGATATCGGCTGAGTTGATCACCCCCATCGCCATGGAAAAGGAGCTCAGATTTGCCATCCGCGAGGGTGGCCGTACGGTAGGCGCCGGCGTCATCAGCGATATCGTGGAATAAAATACGTGAGGTCCTCTGCCTTGTAACAATCCTGGTACACAGACAACGCCCTCGGCTTATCGGGCAGAAAAAGGCATATGGGGGATCGGGTAGCGTTCACCGGGAGATTAAGGTCGTCACCATGAATCAGAAGATACGAATCCGCATGAAGGCGTTTGATCATAAGCTTTTAGATCAGTCAACCGCAGACATTGTTGACACAGCAAAACGCACGGGTGCGAGAGTTGTGGGACCTATTCCGCTTCCTACGGTCGTCAACAAGTATTGCGTATTACGCTCACCCCATAAGGACAAGAAGTCCAGAGAGCAGTTTGAGATCCGAACGCACAAGCGTCTCTTGGATATCATGGAACCGACCCAGCAGACGGTGGACGCCCTCATGAAGCTCGATTTGTCGGCAGGGGTGGACGTGGAAATCAAGCTTGATTAAGGATGTGTCCTGGAAGGCATATCATATGACGAGGCATAGAAATCATGCATAAGGGGCTCCTGGGAAGAAAGTTCGGCATGTCAAGTCTCTTTTCCCCAGCAGGAGAGCATGTGCCAGTCACCATGCTCCAGGTGGGGCCTTGCGTGGTCACCCAGATCAAGACGCTTGCATCCGATGGATACGATGCGTTACAGCTTGGTTTCTTAGAAAAGAAACTCTCTCGGGTCAACAAACCCCTCCAAGGACATTTCAGAAAAAGTGGTGGACAGGGATATAGCGCCTTGACGGAGATGGCAGTGGACGACCCCTCAGAGTATTCGCTGGGGCAGACTTTAACGGCAGATGGCATGTTTCAGGTCGGAGACCTGGTGGATGTAAGCGGATTTTCCAAAGGCAGGGGATTCACTGGTGTGATTAAGCGTTGGGGGTTCCATGGTGGCAAGGCAACTCATGGGTCCATGTTCCATAGGGCTCCTGGCTCTATGGGAGCATCTGCCACCCCTTCCAGGATCTTCAAGGGTCGCAAGCTCCCCGGCCATCACGGTAATCGACGAATCACGGTTAAAAACCTAGAGGTTGTCGATATCCGCCCAGAACAAGACCTTATGATCCTAAAAGGGGCTGTGCCGGGAAGCAAGAACGGACTCCTTGTGGTGCAAAAACCAAAGATCGGGCGCAAGCGGTAATCAAGAGAGAAAAACACTTATGGCTATTGCTGATGTTTACAACATGGACGGTGAAAAGATCTCTGAGACTAACCTTGCTGACGAGATCTTTGACGTTCCGGTCAAGCAGCACGTCTTGCATCAGATGGTGACGATGCAGCTGGTGAATCGGCGCACCGGGACAGCGGCTACCAAGGGACGTTCCGACGTTCGTGGGGGAGGCCAAAAGCCCTACCGGCAGAAAGGGACGGGTCGTGCGAGGGCCGGGACGAGGCGGTCTCCCCTCTGGCGTGGTGGGGGCGTTGTCTTTGGCCCTAGCCCACGCAGTTACCGTTATAAAGTGCCCAAGAGAGTGCGCAGGCAGGCCTTGAAAATGGCCTTGACGAGCAAGTTGCAAGACAAGGCCTTAATCGTCGTGGACCGACTTGTCTTGGAGCCTGTGAAAACCAAACGATTTGTAGAGATTATGGCAGCCCTGAAAACCGGACGGGCCCTGATTGTCACAGACCGGAAGATTGAAAGTTTGGAACTTTCCTCAAGGAACGTCCCTGATTTCAAAGTGCTCCGTTCTGAGGGCTTAAACGTTTACGATATCCTTAGGTTTAAAAACCTCATCCTGCTTGAGCCTTCTGTGAAGCAGATAGCGGAGAGATTGCTCTCATGACGCCATACGAGATCCTTAAGCGACCTGTGATCACCGAAAAAAGCACCATCCAAAAAGAGGTCAATAACCAACTCGCTTTTGAGGTGGACCGCAGGGCTAACAAGGTGGAAATTCGGCGAGCGGTGGAGCAAGTTTTCAGTGTCAGAGTGATGGATGTCCGGACCATACAGATGAAAGGCAAGGCGAAACGTTTTGGACGAACCCTTGGCACGCGTCGCCATTGGAAGAAGGCGATCGTCACCTTGGCCAAGGGCGAACATGTGGAGTTCTTTGAGGGGGTATAGCGGCTCATTGCAGGTTTCGGATTGGGGATTGCGCATAGCGGGACCCCAGGCCCCACAGGAGACCGCAAGGCGCAAAATGACAAATGACCAGCAAGGGATGATCCGCAGGTAACAAACATGGCACTTAGGAGAACAAAGCCCACCTCACCTGGGCGGCGATTTCAGACATATGATACGTTTGAGGGGATTAGTCGCTCTCAGCCGGAAAAGAGCTTGGTGCGAGCCCTCAAGAAAACGGGCGGTCGCAATGCCAAGGGTCGGGTGACATGTCGTCACCGCGGCGGGGGGCATAAGCGACGTTATCGTGTGATCGATTTTAAACGTAAAAAAATGGACGTTCCAGCAAAGGTAGCGGCCATCGAATACGATCCGAATCGATCGGCGCGCATAGCGCTCCTCCATTATGTAGATGGGGAAAAGCGTTATATTGTGGCACCTCAGAGTCTGGCAGTGGGTGACACCGTGATCTCAAGCCAGACGGCTGACATTAAGCCCGGCAATGTGTTGCCCCTTCGAAACATGCCCCTGGGTACCCAGATCCACAATGTGGAACTGCATCCTGGCAAAGGGAGTCAACTGGTCCGAAGTGCGGGCAGTTTCGCCCAGTTGATGGCCAAAGAGGGGCGGTATGCCCAGGTCAAGCTTCCCTCTGGTGAGGTGCGCATGATTTTGATGGATTGCAAGGCGACAGTGGGTCAGGTGGGCAATGCAGAGCATGGCAACATCTCTTTGGGCAAGGCAGGTCGAAGGCGTTGGCTGGGCCGACGACCAAGGGTCCGAGGCGTGGCCATGAATCCTGTTGACCACCCTATGGGTGGTGGTGAAGGCAAGGCCTCAGGTGGAAGGCATCCATGCTCGCCCTGGGGACAGCCAACAAAAGGCTTTAGAACCCGTAAGAAGCGTAAAGTGAGCGATCGTTACATAGTGAAACGCAGGCCCTAGCCACGTGTGCGAGAGCCTCAAAGCCACCTGGCCGTTGGAAAATAGGGATGGAAAGATAACATAAACAGGAGAGGATATGCCGCGTTCACTCAAGAAAGGTCCTTATATTGAGACTAAATTGCTGAAAAAGGCCCTTGCTGCACAGGAAAGTGGAAGCCGAAACGTGATCAAGACGTGGTCTAGACGTTCTACCATCGTGCCTGAATTGGTCGCTTTGACAATAGCCGTGCACAATGGGAAAAAATTTGTTCCGGTTTTTATTTCAGAAGATATGGTGGGACACAAGCTGGGGGAGTTTGCACCAACAAGGACCTTCTACGGACACGCTGGTGTAAAGAAGACACGTTTAAAAGGAATAAAGAAATAGACGGACCGAACAATGGAAGCCAAGGCAGTAGCAAAGTACACACGGATTGCTCCTACAAAGGTTCGAAAGGTGGCGAGAGCCGTCAAAGGCATGTCCGTAGAAGACGCTTTGAACCTTTTGGCCTGTATGCCACAGCGGTCGGCCAAGATCTTGGGCAAGGTGATTCGGTCAGCGGTGGCCAACGCCGACCAGAAGCCCGATATTGATGTGGACAGCCTGTCTATTTCGAACATTATTGTCAATCAGGGGCCTAGCCTGAAACGTTTCAGAGCACGGGCCATGGGGCGAGCTACCAGGATTCTGAAACGGACGAGTCACATTTCCGTGGTGTTGGAGGAACGGTAGCAAGAAAAGGAGGGTGGTTTTGGGACAAAAGGTCAATCCCCTTGGCTTCAGGTTGGGAGTTATTAAGTCGTGGGACTCCCGGTGGTTTGCAGGTAAAGATTATGCCGCATTTATCGAGGATGACTATAGAATTCGCGAATTCTTAAAGAAAAAGCTCTATCATGCAGGTATATCGAAGATCGAAATTGAGAGGTGGGCCAAGCGGATTAGATTGCGAATATATGCAGCCCGTCCGGGGATTGTTATTGGCAAAAAGGGAGCTGAAATCGAACTGCTGAAAAAGGACCTGGAGAAGATGGTCCCCCAGGAGGTGGTCATCGATATTCAGGAGGTGAGGAAACCCGAGGTGGACGCCCAGCTTGTTGCTGAAAATGTTGCCTTGCAGATCGTGCGTCGGGTGGCCTTTCGCCGGGCCATGAAACGGGGGGTTTCCTCAGCCATGAGGTTTGGCGCCCAAGGCATTAAGGTCTGTTGCGCGGGTCGTCTGGGGGGCGCTGAGATGGCGCGGACCGAGTGGTACAAGGAAGGCAGGATCCCCCTCCACACTTTGAGGGCTGATATCGATTACGGATTTTCCGAGGCCCGGACCACATACGGGATCATCGGTGTGAAGGTGTGGATATTTCATGGTGAGATCCTTGAAAAGGAAAAGACGATAAGTGTTTAAGGGAATGACGCCATGTTGAGTCCTAAGAAGGTTAAGTATAGAAAGCAACAAAAGGGTAGAATGAGAGGTATGGCCCATCGAGGGGCAGCATTGACCTTTGGAGAGTTTGGGCTTCAGGCGGTGGAGTGCGGCCGCATGACCGCTCAGCAAATCGAGGCAGGCCGTATTGCCATGACACGCCACGTGAAGCGGGGTGGAAAGATTTGGATTCGCATTTTCCCGGATAAGCCATTTACAAAAAAACCAGCTGAGACGAGGATGGGCAAGGGCAAGGGCTCTCCAGAAGGCTGGGTGGCCGTGGTGAGGCCTGGTCGCATTCTCTATGAGATGGAAGGGGTTTCCTTGGAGCTTGCGAGAGAAGCCCTTCGGTTGGCTTCCCATAAGATTCCCTTTAGAACACGTGTCGTCGTGAGAGGGCAGCATTCATGAAAGCAAGTGAAATCCGGGATTTGAGTTCGGACGAAATCCATCAGAAATTAGATGAGTCCACAGAGGAGCTGTTTAATCTCAGGTTTCAGCATGCCACGGACCAGCTCGAAAATCCCATGAGATTGGGCCACGTCAAGAGGGACATCGCGCGGATGAAGACGGTGGTAAAAGAACGGGAGCTCACGTCCAGTGGTGAAGCCTAACAGGCTGTCGCCCAAATCCCTTTTTCTCTTACCTACCAGATTGCTTGGTGATTCTTAGGAGCAGATAGCTTGTAAAATTTTAACCTTTATGGAACGACATTGAGGCGTATTGAACTTAGAGGTTTTGATGACACATGAAAAATAGGGGATTAAGCAAAAGGCGAACCGGCATCGTTGTAAGCGACAAGATGGACAAGACGATTATCGTAGCCATAGATAGGATTGTGAAGCACCCTGTGTACAAAAAGTATGTAAAGCGACGTGCCAAGTGCGTGGCCCATGATGCCAAGAACGCATGCGGTGTGGGCGATAAGGTCATGATTGTGGAAACGAGGCCCCTGAGCAAGACCAAGCGGTGGCGGGTTGGCGAGATCGTGAAAAAGGCTGTTTAGGGAGAACGGTAGCCCATGATACAGGCGGAAACGAAGTTACAAGTCGCCGATAATTCAGGTGCGAAAAAATTGTATTGTATCAGAGTTGTTGGGGGAAGTCGGCGACGGTATGCAAGAATCGGCGATATTATTATTGTTGCAGTCAAAGAGGCCATGCCACACGCCAAGGTTAAGAAAGGCGATGTCATGCGGGCGGTCGTGGTCCGGACTAAAAAGGAATTGCGCAGACCCGATGGTTCTTACATCAAATTTGATGACAATTCGGCGGTATTGATCAACCAACATGGTGAACCTATCGGAACGCGTATCTTTGGCCCAGTGGCTAGAGAGCTTCGAGCCAAGAAATTTGTCAAGATTATATCACTCGCTCCAGAGGTCTTGTAGGGGGGAGCCGTATATGTCAACCGGAAGGCGCCGCATTAAGAAGGACGACAAAGTCAAGATTATCGCTGGTAAGGAAAAGGGCAAGATTGGCAAAGTCTTGAGCGTGTTATGTGAGAAGCAGCGCGTTATCGTGGAAAATGTCAATTTTGTGAAGCGTCACACCAGACCTGGAGGCAAGACGCCCCGTGGGGGAATCTTAGAAAAGGAGGCCGCCATCCATTGGTCCAATGTCATGTTGATGTGTGACAAATGTATTAATCCCATAAGGATTAAGATGCAGCGCCTTGAGGACGGCAGCAAGGTGAGGATGTGCGGGAAGTGCGGAGAGATTATTGACTGATCAATGTAGATCTATGGTTTTTTCTTATGGCTCATTGTGTTGCCACGAACAACGTACTTCGGACAACCAGCCATTGAACGTTTATCGCTGAATTAGCGCGACAGATTACTAGAGGGTCTTATGTCCCGTTTAAAAACGCTTTATCGACAGGATCTTATTCCAAGACTCACGGAGAGATTTAGTTATAGAAACGTCATGCAGGTGCCACAACTGAGCAAAATCGTACTGAATATGGGGCTTGGAGAGGCCATACAGAATATCAAGATTCTTGATTCCGCCGTGGACGAACTTGCCTTGATTGCTGGACAAAGACCTGTGGTGACTCGTGCTCGGAAATCGATTGCCTCATTCAAACTCAGGGCAGGTGTGTCTATAGGCTGCAGGGTGACCCTTCGGGGTGAGCGTATGTATGACTTCTTCACAAAATTGGTTAACATCGCATTGCCGAGAGTGCGGGACTTTCGGGGCGTTTCAGGCAAGGCCTTTGACGGTCGGGGTAATTATTCTTTAGGAATCAAAGAACATATCATATTCCCAGAAATCGACTATGACAAGATTGACAAGATTAAGGGGTTGAATATCACGGTTGTGACCACTGCGCAGACCGATGAGGAAGGAAAAGAGCTCCTTAAGCTGATGGGAATGCCCTTCAGGAATTGAGAGAGAGGAGGCGCGCTTGGCAAAAAAGTCGCTCATGGTGAAGGCAAAACGTGAACCAAAGTTTCGGACACAGGCCTATTCAAGGTGCCCCGTGTGTGGGCGGGCAAGGGCCTTTATAAGAAAATTTGGGATCTGCCGAATATGTTTTAGGAATATGGCGCTTACCGGGCAACTGCCTGGTGTCGTCAAGTCGAGCTGGTAACGCGCGTTGTGACAGGGTTTATCCCAAGGAGAAGTTTTTTATGACTGGGACTGTGGCAAGAGGAGACGAGTGATGGCTGTGACCGATCCAGTGGCTGATATGCTGGCGCGCATCAGGAATGCGAATATAGCGAAGCATAGCAAGGTGGACATTCCTGCATCCAAGATGAAGATTAGTTTGGCTAAGATATTGAAAGGCGAAGGTTATATTAAAAATTATAAAGTACTCAAAGAGCATGGCCACGGCGTTCTGAGGATTTACATCAAGTATGACGAGACCAACCAAGGCGTCATTGCAGGGTTAAAACGTCAGAGCAAACCCGGCCGGCGTATGTATGTTAAGAAAAAAGACATTCCTTTTGTTTTGAATGGCATGGGTATCTCCGTGCTGTCCACATCTAAAGGGATTCTTACGGACCGTGAAGCGAGAAAGCAAAATGTCGGGGGGGAACTCTTGTGCAGCCTGTGGTAGGCGTAAAGGCTTAGACGGGTGTCCATTGAAGACCCTGCAGCAAGCTGCAGGGAATCTTCGACCGTAAGGAATAATACTGATTTTATATACGCTCGCTAACCCCGCAGCAAGCTACGGGGAATGCGCTCGCTTAATCGGTTCATCAATAGCCCGTAAAAGGTGGACGCCAAAGAGTTCCCAATTGGCGAAAGAAAGGGAGTACCAACCATGTCACGCGTGGGAAAGCGGCCGATTCCCATACCCGATAAGGTGAAGGTGGACTTTAAGGGTCAGACACTGAGTATAAAGGGTCCTAAAGGAGACTTGTCTCGTGTCATACACAGTGATGTAGACCTTGCTGTTAAGGATGGCCTTATCCATGTCATCCCGTCTGGCAATAGCAAGAAAACCAACGCCTTACAGGGACTCACACGGACGCTGGTGGCCAATATGGTGACTGGTGTGACGCAGGGCTTTGAGCGGACCTTGGAAATCACCGGCGTGGGATATCGCGTTGATCTCAAGTCGAATGTTTTGACGCTTGTTATAGGATATTCCCATCCTGTTGTTTATAAACTCCCTGATGGCATAACAGCCTCGGTGGGGAAAAACAGAGTGGTGTTGGCTGGGATTGACAAAGAACTATTGGGATCGACAGCTTCCACGATTAGGAGCTTTAGGAAGCCTGAGCCCTACAAAGGCAAAGGAATCAAGTACGCTGAAGAGCGCATTAGACGCAAAGTCGGCAAGTCTGGTGCCAAGCAGTAAAGGTAATGTGTCCATGGGAGCATTGAACAAAAGAAAAGAAGCGCACTTGAAAAGAAAAAGGCGGGTGCGAAAAAAAATCTTTGGCACTGACGATCGACCCAGGCTGACGGTGTTCAGGAGTGCGCGGCACGTCTACGCTCAAGTCGTTTCGGATACAACTGGTCGCACACTGGCTTCAGCGTGCACCCTTGATAAAGAAACGCGCCAGCATTTCCCATTTGAAAGCAAAGTGGAGGCAGCAAGATTTGTGGGAAAGCTTGTTGCACAGAGGGCCATGGGAAAAGGGGTGTCTAGGGTGGTCTTTGACCGAAACGGGTTCCTATATCATGGTCGAGTGCGGGCTGTTTCAACCGGGGCTCGTGAACAAGGCCTAAAATTTTAGCAAGGGGAAAAATGATTGGCAGTAAAGAAATAGATGAGATCCAGTTAATAGACAAGGTGGTTCATATCAGCCGGACCGCCAAGGTGGTCAAAGGGGGACGCCGCTTCAGCTTCAGTGCCGTCGTTGTTGTTGGTGATGGCAACGGTAAGGTGGGATGCGGTTTGGGGAAGGCCAAGGAGGTCCCTGAGGCCATTCGAAAAGGGGTGGAACGTGCCAAGAAGAGCATGACGGAAATCCCTTTAGTCAATCACACGATTCCCTATGAGGTCATGGGAAAATACGGTGCGGGGATGGTACTGCTCAAGCCCGCCTCCAGGGGGACTGGTGTCATTGCCGGTGGTGCAGTGCGGGCTGTGTTAGAAGCGGCAGGGGTACAGAATATTCTGACCAAGTGCATGAGGTCTCACAACCCCCACAACTTGGTCAAGGCAACTTTGAATGGCTTGAGTCAACTGCGGAGTCGGGAAACCATTGCAGCCAGGCGTGGCAAGCAACCTGGTGAAATCTGAGGAGGGCACGACCTGCCACCTTCGCCACCTTTAACGGTTTGAGACTGTCTCCTTTCAAGGCCAGTGCGTGTCGCATAAAGGAAAACGTCGTGTCTGAACAAGTCAAGATCACGCTGAGAAAGAGTGTCATAGGAAGGCCTGAGAAACATCGCAGGACCGTTCAGAGCTTGGGGTTAAGGAAGTTGAACAGGG
>JASFPF010000027.1:0-9400 GCA_050116135.1 Deltaproteobacteria bacterium
CGGCCTGGATGCTCTTGAATGTGAGGACGCCCTCCAGACGGTTGTCCTCGTCCACCACAGCCAAGGCCAGGAGTTCCGGCCCAGAGGTGAGCATCAGGGACAAGGCTTCGCTGAGTGGGGTGTCGCTAGAGGCGACCATGGCCGAAGCTCTCAAAACGTCTCTAACCCCTTTGCCGCCTATCAGGTCTGATGCGCCCACCCAGCCGACGAATCTGTCCGTTTCATCCACGACGGCCAGCCAGCTCATGTCTTCGCCTTCCATTCGGTTCCTGGCCGTCTCCATGGTATCGCCGACCCTGGCCGGTGACGGCGGTTTCTCCATGACCTCTTTGGCGCGGAGCAGATGGAGACCTTTGAGGCCCCGATCAGTACCAACAAAATCCGCCACAAAGGCATCTCTGGGTCTAAATAGCAAGTCTGCGGGAGGGCCATGTTGGACAATCTGCCCCTGTCTCATGAGGGCAATGCTTTCTCCCATCTTGATGGCTTCGTAGATATCATGGGTCACGAAAACGATGGTTTTCCTGATTTCGTCCTGGATTCGCAGAAACTCATCCTGCAACTCTCCTCTTGTGATGGGATCAAGGGCCCCAAAGGGTTCATCCATGAGCAAAATCGGAGGATCTGCTCCCAAGGCACGAGCCACACCTACCCGTTGACGTTGTCCGCCAGAGAGCTCACGGGGATACTTGTCCATGAAATCATCGGGGTTCATTCGCAAAAGATCCAAAAGCTCTGTGGCCCGTTTCCTTTGTTTGGCCCTGTCCCAGCCCTTCAGCGCAGGTACCGTTCCGATATTCTCCGCGACGGTCATGTGGGGGAAAAGCCCCACATCCTGAATCGCATAGCCGATGTTTCTTCTAAGCTCGTTTTCATCCAACTTAACCGCATCTTTTCCGTCAACATATATGCGTCCGGACGTCCAGGGAATAAGCCGGTTAATCATCTTCATGGTCGTGGTCTTGCCGCAACCGGAAGGCCCAAGAAGTATGCAAAGTTCGCCTTTGGCTACCTCAAAGCTGACATCCGTCACAGCTTGAGTGCCATCGGGATAGACCTTGGTCACCTTTTCTAGACGGATCATCTTTGGCTCAGCCTCTCAGGCCTCGTGGGGTGATCCAACGTTCCAGTGCCGCCATAAAACCATCTGCAAGCAATGCGAGGACAGAGACAAAAAAACCGCCAACAATGACCAGGTCCATCCGCGCGTTTCTCAGTCCCCGAAAGATGGGTACGCCAAGCCCTCCAGCGCCGATCAAGGCGGCAATGGTGGCAATGCCAATCGTGAGGACGATGCTGTTTCTCAGTCCTGCCAAAATCACCGGTAGGGCGAGGGGCAGTTTGACCTTGAAGAGCAACTGCCTTTGGCTCATTCCCAGGGCTGTTCCGGCTTCCATCATGGCCGGATCGACCTCCCGAATGGCCGTGTAGGTATTGCGAAGGATAGGCAACTGACTATAGACGACCAAGGTGATGACCGCTGGCAAAAAACCTATGGCATTGAGGCCCAGATGACTCAGCAGAAGCATAGAGAGTCCAAACAGCGCCAGACTTGGCACAGTCATCAGTATCTCTGCCCCGTAAAGAACCGCGTCTGCCAGCCGTTCCCGACCCTTTCCAGTGATGAAAACGCCGATGAGACATCCCCCGACGGCCCCAATCACAACGGCCACCAAGCTAATCACAATATGGTCAAAAACCCAGCCTGCGAGGAGATCAGGGTGGCGTCGTGCAAATGCGTAGGCTTCTACCATGGCCTATAGCCCAAACTTTTCTCACGGGGGAAAATAGTCTTGCCCCACGCGGATGTCCGTGTTACTGAAGCTTTAATTAGCAATATTTAAACCTCTTAATAGACTATAGGCTGAAATGTCAAATCCGAAGGGAGAATCCTCTCACCTCAATGCTGTTGAGACGTCGCCGGATCTTGTAAAAGAGATCATCTACCAAATTCGACGACTGATTCAGGCGAGAGAACTCTACACGAAGGAGCTACACAAGAAGTATGCCGTGACCGCTGCCCAACTTAACTGCGTTCTGGCCTTAGAGGAGTTCGGCCCTTTGCGCCCCTCCCAGATTGCAAGGGTTATTATGGTGAAGTCCAGCACGGTGACGGGAATCATTGACCGCTTGGAACATAAGGGGCTCGTGGTTAGGTTGAGGGACTCTCCGGACCGCCGGGTGATTACGATCCAGTTGACCGCCACGGGAAAGAGACTTGCCAACAACGCCCCTCCGCCTATTCAACAGAAGATCTTGGATGGCCTCAAGAAACTCTCCAAGGATGATATAAAGCGTATTGTAGCAGGTCTTAACATGCTCACACATATGTTAGACGTCCAGGACCTGGAAGTAGAATAAACGGCTCCGGTGGGCCATGTATATCCGCACATTTCCCCTCCAGGCTTCTCGATGCCTTTAGAAAGCCTGCCTCTTGTTGGCCCTTCATATGGGAGCTGACACTTCAACACCAAGCAGAATACTAGCCCTCTACAATTGAAGATCCCTGCAGCGACTCGACTGTCCTCGACCCTCAGCTCAGGCCGAAGGGAGCTCGTCGAAGTCAAGCCGCGGGGAATGCGCTCGCTTTCGCTGTTCAATATTCTTTGGAAAACAATTTGATTTTATTAGTATTTTGAAAAGATAGCAGCAGGTTCTAACAAAACCTTGACAAGGATCGCAGTCTGGACTATGGTTTCAGCTCAAATGTTTTGAGATCATATCATATCAACAAGATCATTCTAAAGCCCCCCCTTTTTCATCCCTTTTGAGTGACTTTAGAATAGATGTACGACCCATATTGTCATTGTCGGGAGGCGTACACGGCTGTTCGAACTGACATGGTTTTGTAGGGAGAATTCAGTGAACGAAAAACAGGTGGAAAAATCGAAGTCCTCGCTGGGCGAGGATGCCGTGGAAATGCTTCAACAAGCTCACCGGGACGCCTTATGGATATTGGAGAATCTGGGCGTGGGCTGCCAACAGCCAGAAATCCACCGGGTGTTTCAGCAATTTGAAGCCGATGGGCTGGCGGTGGTCTATGAGGGTCGCGTGTTTGTCACCTCCGATCTGGTTGAGCAGTGCCTTCAGCGGGCCCCTGGGGTGAGCGACTTCTTTGTGCCCAGGAACAGCTTTTTCATCGGCGGAACAGCCCCATACGTTTATGACGACGACAAGGGCGAGGGAGGGAGGACGCCCACGGCGGCGCTGGTCGAGCAAATCGCTCAGATTGCCCAAAGGCATGGGATTGTAGCCGGCATGGGACGAGGGATTAAGCTTAACAACGAGGTTGAGCAGATGAACATCATGGCCCAAAACTGCTCCAAACCCATCTATTTTGCGGTGACCTCGGACGCGGCACTAGAACAAGCCAAAGAGCTTTACAAAGAACGACATAATATCATGATCGTCTTTTGTTTGACCCGCCCCCCTCTCGAAGTCAACGAGAACTTCTCAGACCACTTTGTCAAGGTAGTCAAAGCCGGTCTGCCGGTCTTTATCTCAGCCATGCCTATGGCCGGCATCAGTGCCCCTTATTGTTACAACGGCGTTTTGTCCATGACCCACGCTGAGGTCCTTTTCGGGATCTGTGCTGCACAACTGCTCAACCCAGGGACAACATGCGTCCACGCTGGATTTCCGACCATTGCGGATCCGCGAATCGAATACAATCCGAATTACGGCCTTATCAGTCATAATTATCTGAACATTCTCATGACTCACCTGAATCTCATGCTGGATCTGCCCACATTCCAGAGTACGGGCACCACCCATGAAGAACACCCCACGGAGCGGGCCTTTGGGGATGCCAAGACAGGCCACGCCCTATGCTTGAAATACGGATTTCACATGATGCGCCATGCCTTTGCCTTTCTCCGCTATCTGATCGATTTCTCCATGGCCAAGTTGGAGAAGGCCATCAAGATTGCAGAAGAGGTCACGCCTGAGGATGCCCCTGAGGTAGAAAGTCCTACCTATGATGAAAGGGGCATGGCGTCCATCAAACGCATCGGTTTGGGGATGTACATGGAAGACTCCCTAACGACGGCCAACCTGGGAAGGATCTTCGTTAATTAGAACGTAACGCAAGGAAGGATCGATAAATGTGTGGTTTAGCAGGATGTATCGGTACCAAAGACGTTGTCACCATTAATCGGATGCTGGATGCTTTGTCCCACCGTGGCCCTAACGACAGGGGGCTCCACAGCCATGGGAATACTGTTTTGGGGCATACTCGACTATCCATAGTCGATGTGGCCCGGGGTCGTCAGCCCATTTTGGTGAAGGGAGGAAGCTCAGGAATTATCTGCAACGGTGAGATCTACAATTTTCGAAACCTCAGAACTAAGCTCTCTTCTAAACACCGATTTCAGACGAAATCGGATACCGAGGTCATTCTACATCTCTATGAGGAGAAAGGCCCAGATTGCGTAAAGGAATTGGATGGCATGTTCGCCTTTGCCGTTTTCAATGGTGACGATTTCATGTTAGCACGGGACCCCATTGGTATCAAGCCGCTCTACTATGGCTATTACAAGGACAACCTGTACTTCAGCTCCGAGCTGGGCGCTATGACCCTGGCTGGTGTCGATGAAGTTCACGAGTTTCCTGCAGGGCATTATTACACCCCGGAAGAGGGCTTCGTACAGTTTTACCAGATTCCGGAAATTCAGGAACATCTCCTCACGGATGTTGAGGAGACCTGTCACTTGATTCGGGAGACATTCGTCAAGGCGGTCAAGAAAAGGTTGTTGGCCGATCCGGAAGTCCCGGTGGGATCCTTCTGTAGCGGTGGCCTGGACAGCAGCCTGGTGGCGGCCATAGCGGCTGACGAGATCCCCCATCTTCACACCTTTGTGGTCGGGATGAAGGATGAGAATGGGGATGTAAGTGACGACATAAAGGCGGCTCGGATTGCTGCCGAACATATCGACTGCACACACCACGAACTGCTTTTCACCGAGCAGGAGTATTACGAGGCCCTCCCCCTCGTCATCAAGAAGCTAGAAAGCTATGACCCATCTCTGGTTCGCTGTGCCATCCCGTGCTACTTCACCTGCAAGCTCGCTGCTGATTATGTCACTGTGGTCCTCACTGGAGAAGGAGCAGATGAGCTTTTCACAGGCTATCACTACATGAAGCATTTCCCCTTTGACAAGCTAAATATGGAAGCTAGGCGTTGCATCGGCAACCTCCACAATATCAACCTTCAGAGGGCAGATCGAATGGGCATGTTCTTCAGTCTCGAATTAAGAGTCCCCCATTTAGATGTGGAGATGATCGATCTCTCCATGAAGATTCCCCCTGAACTCAAGATCCGCGAGCACAAGGGCGCAAAGATTGAAAAGTGGATCTTACGCAAGGCCTTTGAAGGCACCGATTATCTTCCTGATGAGATCCTATGGCGATATAAGGTTCAGTACACCCAGGGGGCAGGCTGCGAGAGCCTCGGGGAGGCGCTGGCGGAAAAGGAGATGAGCGAAGACGAGTTTCAACAGATCAAGGCTGAAAACCCCAAAGCCACCATTAACAGCAGGGAAGCTGCTTACTACTTTAAGATCTTTCAAAAGTTTCACCCTCAGGACTCCATCCTTGGCTCCATAGGCATCTGGACTGGATTTGATTTTGCAGAAGAAAGAGAGCGGGTGCGGGGTACAGTGGACGGAGATCTGAAGCACCAACAAGAAGAAAAGGCGTTGGACAAGGTGACCATCGCTGCGTAGAGTCCTTTTCTTGAACCGATTAAGCGAGCGCATTCCCCGCTGCTTGCAGCTGAGTTAGCGAGCGTATATAAAATTAGTATTTTTCCTTACGGTCGAAGATTCCCTGCAGCTTGCTGCAGGGTCTTCAATGGCTTTGGTCTTTCGGTGGAATACAGAAGCTGCTGGGAGGATTCAAGATGGCAAGTGTAGCAGGCATTGTATCTCAACACGGGAGAATTAACACAAATTGCACCAGGCAAGTAGGAAAGATGTTGAAGCTGATGCGACATAGAGGCCCGGACAATACCGTCATCAGAACGCTGACAGATGACAGGGGCGCTCTGGGGGCCAATGAAATCAACCTGACCCCCCAGATGACGCATTGCACATCCCTCGACGAATCTCCGTACATACTCTTTGACGGAGAACTCCATAACGAAAGGCCGGAAGGCCAGAGCGATATAGAGCTTTTTAAGGAATACTACGAGAAGTATGAGAGAAATTGCTTTTCACGTTTAGATGGAAGCTTCTCATGCGCCATTGTGGAAAAAGATGAAGAGGTGATCTTGGCACGAGATCATGTGGGAGCAAGACCTCTCTTCTTCGGTCCCAATAATAGTGTGTTCTGCTTCAGCTCAGAGATGAAGGGACTAATTGACCATGTGCAGTTCAACATCCAGGAGCTTGCCCCAGGATGCTTGTATAGTAGCAAGAAGGGGATGAAAGAGTTTAAACCATTTGCTCCTGAGGTCCCCGAGATCGGAGACTTGAAGGAGACTGCTGGTGTGTTGAGGGAGCTCTTGGTAGAAGCCGTGAGACAGAGAATGGATGGCGTAGACGCTGTCTCTCTGAGCGGAGGGCTGGATAGTTCTATTGTCGCCACCATCGCCAAGGAGTTTAATCCCAGGCTTAAGCTATTCACTGCGGCGGTAGAGCGAAAGCCAGGCCCTGACTTGGAAAATGCCAAGCACATGGCAAAACACCTGGGTCTGGAACACTATATCTACATGATCTCTGATTCAGATATTGTCGATTTTATTTCAGATGCAGTCTGGTATCTGGAGAGTTTTGATGAGGACTGCATCTCGGGCATCATCTCCAACTACTATACGTCCAAAATGGTGAAGCAACATAGCAGTTTGGTTCTGGTCGGTGAGGGAGCCGACGAGTTGTTTGGCGGCTATCGCATGGTTCTGAAGAATCCCAAGGTAAAAAGTGAGGAGCAGAGAGAACGCCTTGCTCAAAAGCTCGTGGATATTGCCTATAATACGGCTCTAAGGAGGCTTGACAGGGCATGGATCGCCAATGGTGTGGTCTATCGGACGCCGTTTTTGGATACTAAGGTGGTTGCTTTTAGCCAGCAGATACCCATGGCGTGGAAAATTTACGGGGAGAAGCAGGTAGAGAAATTCATCTTAAGAGAGGCATTCAGAGATGTACTGCCCGAAAAAATCGCCAATCGCGAAAAGCTCAGATTTGCCATGGGCACTGGTATGGACGACGTGATGGATGAACTCATATCCTCGAGGATTGATCCCGACGAGATTAGACAAAGACCTAAGGCAGCATACGGCTTGCCTTTCGCATCTTTCAAAGAGCTGTATTACTATGATGAATTTCTGCAACTGTTTCCGCCTTCCTATGAGAAACAGACTGTTCGGTGGGATCCATTCAAATAACGGGGGTTTTGTATATGTCATTTCCAACAACATATAAGTACGTCATTATTGGAGCAGGGATACATGGATTGAGTACCGCTTACCACTTGGCCAGGGAACTGAAGGACAAAAAGTCTGCCGGGTCAGGTAAAGACATTCTAGTCATAGACAAAACATCGATCGGTGCAGGGGCCTCGGGGATCGCCTGCGGTGTGATCCGGAACAACTACTACCAGCCCGCCATGCAAGCGCTTATGGCCCATAGTGTGGCTCTGTGGGAAGAGGATGCCGAGGGATATGGTTACTATCCTGTCGGTTATATGCAGATATCCCCTGAAGCTATGCACGTGGATGTGGCGGAGATTTACAGGCGACAAAAGGACCTCGGATATGAGTCTGCCTTCATTGAAGGCGAAAAGGAATGCCTCACGTACATGAAAGACAACGTCTTTCATGACTGGCAGGCCAAAAACATCACCTCTGTCTTGCATGAAAAAAAGGGCGGTTACGCCCACAATACAAGATCCCTATATCGGCTTGCGGACAAGGCAGAAGCGGAAGGCGTGAGAGTCCTGACGGGAGTCGAGGTCACCGGACTAAAGACTGACAACAATGCCGTGACCACTGTTGAAACCGCAAGAGGCGATATCGAATGTGACTGGGTGATCATCGGAGCTGGCCCCTGGGCAAAAAGCTTCTGGGACATGCTGGCGCTGCCCAACAAGATCGATATTAAGGACAATAGGGGTAGTGTCCACGAGGGGGTGAAGATGTGGACATATTGGTGCCTTGAGGAGGGAACCCTTGGGGTGCCACCGGATTTTGGCATGAACAATGCCGGGAAAATGCCTCCCGTGATTCACGTGGATACAGATGCCCCGCTCTATTCCAGCGAGGACGGATCCCTCATCACGGATGAGATGTGGGGCATCTATTACAAGCCCGACTTTCACTTTAAGGGGATCCAAGGCGGTTCCACCCCTTACATTGTAGACAGGGATAAGGTTGCTGTGGACCCCTATGGTATTGATTCTCCTGATTTCATCGTGGGGCCGGACTTTGCTCACAAGTGGACGTCGGCCCTCGCCCACTGCCAGAAAAGGTATGAGGATCAGTATCAGTACTTCAGGAATGAGCCCTCCGGCGGCATTGGGGCCTTTACGCCTGACAATTTTCCCATTTTCGACACCATGAAACAGAATTGCTATATGATTCTAGACTCCAACCATGGATACAAGATGATCGGAGTCGGCGAGCTCGTAGCCAAAGAGGTCCTGGGAGAGGAGCAAGCCTTGCTCAAACCCTTCCGCTTTGACCGCTATGCCAAAGGGGAGGTACACCCTGTCTCCCACAGTCCCTTTCCATGGAGCTAGTGTCGTCTCCCAGAAACATTTTGCATGAGTCGGGCGCGGTCCAAAGACTTTTTGTGAGCGACATTGAGCATTTTGGGAGCCAGACGGATGATGAACGGCGCGTCAAAAAATCACAGACTGTCTGAGGGCCTAAGGGCCCGAGTTTCTGTGATTTAGCGCCGTTTGGCAGGCGTCCCCAAAATGGTCACGGAGCGACGCAAATGGCTTTGGACAACGGCCACTGTATGGTTTGCACTTCTTCAACTTATTTCTGGGACACAACACGAGGTTCCGTCTTATAAAGGAAGATGGAATTAACGATCCTCGGATCAGGGGGGTGCATGGTCATCCCCAAGCCACTTTGCCGATGCCCTGTCTGTGAAGAAGCGAGGAGAAAAGGGGTGCCCTATGAAAGAACCGGCCCCTCTACATTCATCCATGACGAAAATCTGCTCATCGACACGCCCGCAGAGATAGCCGCCCAGCTAAACCGATCTCATATAGAGCGCATTGATTACTTGCTTTTTACTCACCTGGACCCGGACCACGTGGAAGGGTCTCGTGTTGTAGAACAGATCACCCTTGATTTTCGCACCTGGCAGGCCTATCCGGACAAACAAATTCGGCTCATTCTGCCCGACAAGCTGGACAACCACCTGAAAGATATTCGATCCATTTACGGCCCTCT
>JASFPF010000028.1:0-9360 GCA_050116135.1 Deltaproteobacteria bacterium
TGGCGAATCCCTTTCCATAGACCCCAAAGCCCTGGTTTATGCGAGCAAGATGTCGGCCAAGGTGGATAATGCAGGGCTTCAAGATGGTTATACCTTGTATCATCATGCCTTCTTTTTCACCTCCAAGGGCCACTGGGCCGTAGTCCAACAGGGGATGAACGAGACGAGTCGATATGCCAGGCGGTATCACTGGCTGGGGGAAACCGTTTGCGAGTTCACCCGAGAGCCTCATGCCGCCATCTGTGCCAGTCGAAGAGAACAGGATGTATTAAATATGGTGGCCCAGGAAAGCGAAGAGGCCCGAAAGGCGAGCGCTCTTGTGGGAAGGCAAACCCCAGACGCCCTCGTGAATGAGTTGAAAAAGGTGCAAACCTTGAAGCTTCCTCGCCGGCATGCGATCTTGGCCGAGGATCTTCATCCTGATCGATTATACAAGACCCTTGTTAAGACATACGAGGCCCAGCCCGATGATTTTGAAAACCTCATCGGCCTTCAGGGCGTGGGGCCCAAAACGATTCGAGCCTTGGCCCTTTTGTCTGAGCTTATATACGGGGCGAATGTGAGCTTCCGGGATCCGGCGCGATTCAGTTTTGCTCACGGCGGAAAGGATGGGCATCCCTATCCGGTGGACCGGACATCCTATGATCGCTCTATTGAGATCTTGAAACAAGCCGTAGAGAAGGCCAGGATTGGCGACGGGAAAAAGATGGAGGTCATAAAGCGGCTGGAAAGGATTGAGAGTTCCAATATCTCCTCCCCGCCGTGGGGCAGCCTTTTTTAGACTCCACTCCGTTGACATTTCAACAAGCGTCATATAGGTATTGAATAGGGAATGCTGCAGAGAGAAATACTGTGTTTGTGTGACAATAGGAACACTGAAAAAATGCCTGTTTGACAATGAAACCGAGCCCGTTAGAGGAGAAAAGGAAACACCCTCGGATCGATTTTCATCTCGGGGTGATGATCAGGGGGCAGCAGGGGGTAAAGGAAATACGAAACTTCGGTCTCTATGGGGTCTTTGTTCAGACGGAGGATCCATCACAGTTTGAGAGCGAAGACGAAGTCTACCTGATCATGAAATTTCCTTCTGAAAAATCGGCCATGCAGGTGAAATCCAGGGTTGCCCATACATCTGACAAAGGTATTGGGGTGGAGTTCATAGACTTAAACCCCAAGCATGCCATGTCTATGGAGTATTGTTTTAACATTTTTAGACATACCGTGCCCATGCCGGGCACATAAGAAACGACCATCGCTGGGAGATGACCACACCTGTTATGGGAGATTTCGTCTGACGCAGCACCCTTCATGCCGCAAGTAAGATCCTCTGTCCTTTCCAATAAGGAAATCGTGCAGGCCTTTTCTGGTGCTTTTTCTTTTGTTGGGTGCACCGGTTTTGACTGCCAACCTGTTATCAACAGAACTGAAGGAGCGAATCCATGTCTGAGACGCAAGAAACCATCGTGGTCCGTGCCAATGTGGAAATGACCACGGCTTCCCTTCAGGCCATTGTGGCCAATGCCAAAGAGGTCTCTGGGCCTGACCAAAAAGGCGTTTATCGCGTTGATACGGCCGACCAGGTGAGTGGGATGATCTCTCGCTTTCTACTGGAAAATGACTTTGAGAGTTTTGTAAAGGATATTGAGAACTATCGGCGCTAACACACTTTTGCATTTGGCATGAGACGGTACCGCATCAGAGAAGAGCCCTGTGAGCCCCAAGAGTCGGCCTTTTCCATCCCCTACAAAGATGTTCTGAACGCCGCCCAGTATGAGGCTGTGACCACGTTGCAGGGGCCTCTCCTTGTGATTGCAGGGGCGGGCAGTGGGAAAACGCGCACCCTCACATACCGGGTGGCCCGACTCGTTGAAGCTGGTGTGCCTCCCGGCGCCATCCTATTGCTAACTTTCACACGAAAGGCGTCCATGGAAATGCTTCGCAGAGCTGCCGCCCTGCTAGATCAGCGCTGTGAAAAGGTGGCCGGTGGCACCTTTCATGCCTTTGCCAACTTGATATTAAAAAGGTATGCTAAGAAGTTCGGTTTTGAGTCGGGGTTTAGTATCCTGGATCGGGCCGACGCGGAAGACGTGATCAATTTGCTCCGGGCAAGGCTGAAGTTGAATGTCAAAGAACGCCGCTTTGCCCGCAAGAGGACCATTGCCAATATCTACAGTAAGGCGGTGAATAAGGTGACCTCTATTGACGAGCTTATTCTCGAAGATTATCCCCATTTTGCAAAGGACACCCCCGACCTTATCCACCTTTATGAGGCCTATCAGGCCTATAAGAAGAAGCATGCTCTCATGGATTACGACGATCTGCTCGTGGGCATGAAGGACTTGCTCGAAGACCACCAGGACGTGCGGGAGACGCTTTCTCAAGTCTATCGTTACATCATGGTGGACGAATACCAGGACACCAATAAGATTCAGGCCGACATTGTCAGGCTCTTGGCTGCCACCCACAATAATGTGATGGTGGTTGGCGACGACTCCCAATCGATCTATGCCTTCCGGGGGGCCAATTTCGGCAATATCATGGATTTCCCCGAAGTATTTCCAGGCGCAAAGTTCATCAAGCTTGAAGAAAACTATCGCAGCACCCAGCCCATCCTCAATCTCAGCAATGTTATTATTGATCGAGCGCGAGAAAAATACACCAAGGTCCTTTTTACTCGAAAAAAAGACGGCGTGCCGCCGGCCCTGGTGGCGGCGGACAATGAACACGGGCAGTCACAGTTTGTGGCTCAGAGGATCCTTGAACTACGAGAGGAAGGTGTTCCTCTGGGTGACATTGCAGTGTTGTTTCGATCCAGTTACCATGCCTTTGACCTGGAGATTGAACTGGGCAGGAGGAACATTCCCTTTGTTAAGGTGGGCGGCTTCAAGTTTATGGAAACGGCCCACATCAAAGACCTCCTGGCCCATATGAGAATTCTGGCCAATCCCCAAGATTCTGTGAGCTGGCATCGAGTCCTGCTGCTGTTAGAAAGCATTGGGCCCAAGGCGGCAGACGAGATATTTCAGGGGGTGGTGAGTTCCGGGAGGGGCGTTGCCGGTTTGGTAGCCATAGAACCAAGGCCTCGATACGCCAAAGCCTTTGAAAGGTTCAGACAGGCCCTGGAGGGACTTGAGGCAGAGCGCCTTGCCGTGGCTGAGGTCGGGACGAGACTTGTAGAGTATTATCAGCCTGTTTTGGAAAGGAAATTTGACGATTATCCCAAGCGTGCCAAGGACCTTGAACACCTCGTCATGATCATGGAACGCTACAATGGTCTTAAAGAATTTCTCTCAGACATGGCTCTGGAGCCTCCCAGTGCCAGCATCGATGATGTGCTTGCCCCTGATTATGATGATGAGCAGTTGGTCCTTTCCACAATTCACTCCGCCAAAGGGCTGGAATGGCACTCGGTGTTTGTCATCTGGGCCCTGGAGGGCCGGTTCCCGGCTATGTATGCTGTGCGCAGTGATGAAGACATGGAAGAAGAGCTTCGTCTCATGTATGTGGCGGCTACCCGGGCGAAAGAGAATCTTTACTTCAGCTATCCAATCAATATATATGATCGAGGCGTCGGGATGGTGCTGTCCAGGCCATCTCGCTTCATCGAAGGCATTGACGAGGATATCCTGGAGCCCTGGTCGCTGGTGACCCATGAGGGAGACGAAGATTTCGATTGGTAGGGTCGCCGTTTGCTCCTTCTCGGGCTTTCATAATCTACTCTTGTCATGATCCCTATTCGAGACACGATCCGGTCAGAGACCTATCCCATTGTCAATAGTGTCATTATTGGGATCAATGTGCTGGTGTTCTTTGTGGAGTTGTCTCAAGGGCAAAGACTTGATGCATTCATAAAGACTTACGGCCTTGTCCCGGCTCGATATTCGATCCCCCAGATTTCGGCCTACTTCACCACCGGCCAGCAGGCGATTGCTTTTCTGACCTTTATGTTCCTGCACGGCGGTTTTCTCCACTTGTTGGGGAACATGTGGTCCCTTTATATCTTTGGCGACAATGTGGAAGACCGGCTGGGGCACCTTCGTTATCTTGCCTTCTATCTGGTGTGCGGACTGGCTTCAGGGCTCTCCCATTTGGCTCTTAACTGGCACTCTCAGATACCCACCATCGGCGCTAGCGGTGCCATCGCCGGCGTGATGGGCGCCTACTTCATTCTCTATCCTAAAGCCAAGGTCCTCACCCTCGTACCGATTTTTTTCTTTTTCCAGTTTTTAGAGGTCCCGGCGTTCCTATTTCTGGGCGTCTGGTTCTTGTTTCAGTTTCTCAGTGCTGCAGGAACGTCTGCTCAAATGGGCGGCATTGCGTGGTGGGCCCATATTGGTGGTTTTATATTTGGCATCATCTTTTTAAAACTCTTTGAGATGTTGCCGGAAACGGGCGCGGGCAAGAAGTTCCAGGGCCTGACCAGGAAACGCTCAACCCCGCGCCTCCAGGTGATCCGCCCTGCTGGTACGGCAGATGATGCGAATCTTTACGGGGTCGTGTCCGTGAGTCAGCGTGAGGCCCTGTTCGGTGCCCACAAACTGGTCAATATCGCTCAAGGTTTCAAGAAAAAGACCTTTTTGTTGACCATACCACCAGGCGTTTCAGCAGGGAGCAAACTCCGCTTGAAAGGGATGGGGCGAGAGAGGCCGGAAGGCGTAAAGGGCGACCTGTACCTGAAGGTTCAGATCACGGCTTAGTGCTCATGAGGGGCTTGCTTCTCTGTCTCCAGGTTGATAAGAAGAAAGCGATAGGCGTATCATAGACGATTGAACCGATTAAGCGAGCGCATTCCCCACTGCTTGCAGGGGGGAATGCGAGCGTATATAAAATCAGTATTTTCCCTTACGGTCGAAGATTCCCTGCAGCTTGCTGCAGGGTCTTCAATACAGTCAATCGCCGGTGCTAAAGAGGGCAACTGATTTGTAAGGAATAGGGATCTTCGAATGCCAAATAACCACCACATAAGGAGGTAGCCAATGAGTACCCAAGCACTGCAGTCCCTGGTGGCTGACCTGGAAGGATCAGTACGTGTGGATGATGACGGAAAGGTGTCGGTTCTAGACGAGAACAAACTGCGTGGTGTGCCCGTGGACACACTGGCCAAAAAGGCGGTTTTCGGAGAGCCCAAGCAACTGGCTGCCGCCAGGTGGGTGTTGTGGGAACTGGGGCAAGCGTTGGGTATTTATCCGGCATCAATCAACGGGCTTTACATGGCCCGGGGCCGAGGAGAGGTGCCTGTCGATTTTACCGTACCCGCCATCAATCTGCGGGCCATGGCCTATGACAGCGCCCGCGCTGTTTTCAGGGCCGCCCTGCCCAGAAAAGTTGGTGCCTTGATCTTTGAGATTGCCCGCTCTGAGATCGGGTACACCAGCCAGCGACCGGCTGAATACCTCAGTGTGGTGATGGCGGCGGCGATCAAGGAGGGCTACCGAGGGCCGCTGTTTGTTCAGGGGGACCACTTTCAGGTCAACGCGAAGAAGTTTAAGAGCGATCGAGACACGGAGCTTCAGGCTGTATCCAATCTTGCAGACGAGGCTGTAAAGGCCGGCTTCTACAACATTGATATCGATACGTCCACGTTGGTGGATCTGAGTTACGATACGGTGGATGAACAACAACGCAACAACTACGAGATATGTGCCAACCTGACCGCCTTTATCCGTGAACGAGAACCTGAGGGCATCACTGTGTCAGTGGGTGGCGAAATCGGTGAGATAGGCGAGAAGAACAGCGACGAGACCGAACTGCGCGCCTTTATGGACGGTTACAACCGAAGCCTGCCCCAAGGGATGGTCGGGCTTTCCAAGATCAGTATCCAGACGGGCACCTCCCATGGGGGTGTTCCCCTGCCTGATGGGACCCTGGCCCAGGTCAAGATTGATTTTAGCGTAATCAAGGCGTTATCCAAAGTCGCCCGAGAGGCTTACGGCATGGGGGGGGCAGTCCAGCACGGGGCATCGACGCTGCCTGACGAGGCCTTCCACCAGTTTGTGCAAAACGAGGCTTCAGAGGTGCATCTGGCCACTGGGTTTCAGAATATTGTCTATGACCATGAGGCGTTCCCGGCCGACCTTCGCCAACGCATGTATGATCATATCAAGACCGCTCACGCTAACGAACACAAAGAGGGCCAGACAGAAGAGCAGTTCATCTATAAAACGCGGAAGAAGGGGTTGGGGCCTTTCAAGTCGGAACTCTGGGGGCTGCCAGAAGAGGTGCGAGGGGCTATTCGCGTCAGTTTGGAAGAAAAGTTTGGCTTTCTCTTTGACCAGCTCAATGCGGGAGACACGGCGGGACTAGCCAGACGCTATGCACCGCCTGTTGAAATCCACAAACGCCTGGCCGATTATGAGGGGCCGGGAGCCAAAGAGGAAGATACCTCAGAACTGGCCGACTGACCGGCCTACGTCCTGAAAACCCCTCTTGCAGCCACGGCTCAGGGAAGCTGCTGAGGGGAGTACAATACTGCTTGCATGTTGACGCCTCCCCGCGCCACTTGTACAGGACTGTTCGAATAACAGCTCAGTGAACATGTTGCAGGCTTTTGAATAGACCAAAGGCCTGCTTTGGTGTGGCCTCATCATGGACAACGGCATTTAAAGCCCTCATCATGGCCACAGGGTGGGGGTTTTGCCAGACATTTCTCCCCAGATTGACGCCGATCGCCCCTTTCTGCATGCCATCGTAAACAAAATCAAAGACTTCCAGCTCGGTTTCGCATTTTGGCCCGCCTGCCATGACTACAGGGACTGGGCATCCGTTGGTGACCTTTTCGAAGTCTTCGGGGCAGTAATACGTCTTTACGATCTTTGCACCCAACTCAGCGGCGATACGGCAGGACAAGGCCAGATAGCGCGCGGTTCTTTTTTCAAGCTCTTTGCCAACCGCAGTGACGGCCATCACAGGAATCCCATAAGCCTCACACTCATTGACCAGCAAGGCGAGGGATTCCAGGGTTTGTTTTTCGTAATCCGTTCCCACAAAAATGGATAGACCCACAGCGGCTACGTTGAGACGGATCATTTCTTCCACAGAGGTGGTGATGATCTCATCGGACAGATCTTCCCCAATGACGCTGGTGCCTCCAGAAACCCTCAAGATAATGGGCGTATTGGCATGGGGGTCGATACAGGTTCTTAGGACGCCTCTCGTGACAAACAGACCGTCGGCATAAGGAAGGAGATCTTTGACCGTATCAGCGGGCCTCTCCAGACACCTGGTGGGGCCTTGGAAATAACCATGATCGATAGGAAGAAACTGGCAGTGCCCGTCCGGTCTAATGAGTCGGGACAAGCGATTTTTCATTCCCCAGCCGAGGTTGTCAGCCCCTTTGATCGGTTTTCCCTCTGTCCTGTTTTGTTCTGGTGGCATTTCGGACACAGGCCTTGCCTCCAAAACGCCTTCTGCATCTGCCATGGCCGTCTCCTCCTTCTTTGGATTGGCGAATCAACATGAAAAGATTACGGTGCTTCCCTTAGTCAATGCCCAATCGTGAGCGATTATTTGTGCGGTTCGATGATGACTTTAATGGAATCCTGGGCCTCAGCCACCAGTTGGAATCCCGTGCTCGTCTCTTCCAGACTCAGCCGGTGTGTGATCATCTCTCCGACCCGGACCCGATGGGCACGAATGAGTTCTAAGGCGGTCACGTGATCTGCCGGGCTTCCAGCATACGAGGTCGTCAGGGTGATATCATTTCGGAAGAAAAGATTGTTGATGGACACGGGAATCGTGACCCCTGGGTCGGTGGGTGCAAAGAACAGGACCGCGCCCCCCCGTTCCACCAATTCCAAGGCCTGCAAATTGGCCGATCTTGCACCGGTGCATACCAGTACCTTGTCTGCCAGTTGACCATCATTGGCCCGGCGAAGCTCAGACAACACATCTTCGGCCGCGTCGATGACGATATCGGCTCCAGACTTCTTGGCGGCTGCCATGCGGGTCTCGCTCACATCGGTTGCGAATACCCGACCCGCTCCCATGGCACAGGCAAGCTGTATGTGAAGCAGACCTGCAATCCCGCTTCCCATGACCATAACCGTGTCACCTGGACCAATGCCGGCAATTCTTTGGGCGCGGAGTACACAGGCCAGAGGCTCTGCGAAACTGGCCTCCTCGAATGAGACCCCGTCCGGGATAAGATATACCCCCCGGTCCACATTGATGGCAGGCAAACGCACGTACTCGGCAAAGCCGCCAGGATCGAAATGAGTACTGCGCAGGGTATCACAGACCGTGTGATGTCCCCTTAGACAGAAACGGCAACTGTTGCACGGGACATGGTGGGATGCAACAACCCGATCCCCCTTTTTGTAACGGTCAATCCCTTGACCGACCTCAGCGACTTCTCCGGCAATCTCATGGCCGAGCACCAGGGGGGCCTTCTTGATCCGATACCATTCCATCACATCGCTGCCGCAGATGCCGCTGGCTTCTATGCGCACCAGGAGTTCACTCGGGCCTATCTCGGGCGTTGGGACATCCTCCACCCGGATGTCGTTGTTATTGTAATACATGGCCACACGCATGTTTCAGATCCTCTTGGCCTGGCTACGAAGGTCGTTCACCGGCCATTGGTCTATCCCGGAAAACCTGGCCGTGTCAAGTGGCCATAGAACTGAGGGAGGCTTGAACCGAGTAAGCGAGCGCATTCCCCGCAGCTTGCTGCGGGGTTAGCGAGCGTATATAAAATTAGTATTATTCCTTACGGTCGAAGATTCCCTGCAGCTTGCTGCAGGGTCTTCAAAACGAAGAAGAAAGGCCCCAAAAAGACTGTTGGGGGAAAGGTGAAGCTCACGCGGGTTCAATCAGGTAGTAACCTTTGACAATGTGGGCCTTAATGCAACTGCTCCATGAATCTTTCCACGTCTATCCTTAACTCGTAGATGTCTCCCATCATGGCCAAAAACGCCGCCTCCGTAGAATTCAGCGCGGTCCTGGATGCATCAGCTATGTTCTCTTTAGTGGCAGTGCTCAGCTCGGTTGTGGATAGCATGGTAAGCAAATTCCCCAGGCAGATCATCCGCTGAAAGGGCGTTGATGGGCTGTCTGCCTTCAAGGCTAGGAGATCTTCTAAAGTATGAAATCCACATGCCTGTTTGATCTCGTCTGGCAGTCTCCAGTGCTCACACAACAGGGTTCCCAAGTAGGCACTTGAGGGTAATGAAAGCTGGGTTTCTGCTTCGCTGAATAAGCAACCATGTTCCTCAGAATATTTCCTCAAAGCCCGGTAGTGGTCGGGAAAAAACTTCAGGTAAACCAGCCTGCCGATGTCATGGAGCATGCCTGCTGACCACAGTTCCTCAAGGGATAGGTGAGGTTCGTATTTTTTGGACAGGTATTTCGTGCAAAGGGCTG
>JASFPF010000029.1:0-9274 GCA_050116135.1 Deltaproteobacteria bacterium
CCTTTGGGACCAAGAACAGCCCGTGCAACAAGCCCCTCGGCCGGTAGTCGTCCAAGCCATCCGGAGTGTACTGGAAAAACTCCGCGAAACGATCGTTGCTGCGGATGAGACCCTGGATGAGGCCCTACTGTCGGACACGCAACTTTTGCACCTGGCAAAGACGGCCTTGAAAAATGTTATGGACTTCAAGCTCAAGCGCGTCATCAATGCAACAGGCGTAGTCGTTCACACCAACCTGGGCCGTTCTCTGCTGCCTGAAGGTGTCGCAAGACATGTTGCGGAACTTTCGAGCCGGTATTCGAACCTTGAGTTCGATCTGGAAAAAGGGGCCCGGGGATCCAGATATAGCAACGTTGAAGATATCTTGTGCGAGATCAGTGGTGCCGAGGCCGCAATGGTGGTGAATAACAACGCAGGAGCCGTCTTTTTATCTCTTCAGACCCTGGCAAAAGGAAAAGAGGTAATCGTTTCAAGGGGTGAGCTGGTGGAAATTGGAGGTTCTTACCGCATACCGGACGTTATGGCCCAAAGTGGTGCCAAACTCGTAGAAGTCGGCACGACCAACCGAACCCATTTCCCAGACTATGAAAGGGCCATCCGGGATGATACGGCTTTATTACTCAAGGTCCACACGAGCAATTACAGTATGGTGGGATTTACAGCCGACGTTCCACTGAAAGAGTTGGTCGCCCTTGGGGCTAAGTATCATCTTCCTGTGATGAAAGATCTAGGGAGTGGAAATTTTGTGGATTTTTCGAAATACGGGCTCCTGAAGGAACCCACGGTCCAGGAGACCGTGGCAACGGGTGCGGATGTGGTGAGCTTCAGCGGGGACAAGATGCTGGGCGGACCCCAGGCAGGCATTATTGTGGGGAGAAAAGATGCGATTGAGGGAATCAAGAAGAACCCCGTAAACCGGGCCCTCAGAATCGATAAGATGACCCTGGCCGCGCTGGAAGCCACGTTACACCTTTACCGTGACGAAGCTTTGGCGGTATCGGCTATCCCCACGCTGCGCATGCTGACCATGCCTGCCAAAGTCATTTCGACCAAGGCAAGACGGCTGTTGAGTCGATTAAGAAAACTGGAAAGCAACCGACTGGAAGCGATTCTCGTCAATGCCTCATCCCGTGTGGGTGGCGGCGCCCTCCCCCTTCAAGAACTCCCTACCAAGTGCGTGGGTATTACCATAGAGGGGCTCTCAGCAAGTCGCATAGAACAGATCATGCGAGAGGCAACCCCGCCTCTTATTGGGCGTATTGAAGACGATCTCTTTCTCATGGACGTGCGCACGATTCAGGACGAAGAGATCCCCATGATTGCTTCTGCATTCAAGAAGATACTGGAGGAACAGTAACGTGGACAACCCTTTGGTGGCATCAAATATACTCAACGAGACCTTTCCCCAGATGCCGGTAGGTGAGGCCTTCCACACGCTCTTTGACACCTCTGCGGTAAAGACGGAGCGGTTTGCTGTCCTTGTCATCCGTGTCGACGACCTTGACAAGACGATGAAACGTTCCGGAGAGAAGATCACGTCAGGTGTTATCGTCAGGCTGGCACGAATCATAGACGCCTTGAGCAAGACCCATCCCATGCAGTGGGGAAGACTCGAGGAGGATCGGTTTGCGTGTTTCTGTCCGGACATGGATGAGGAAGGTGCCATGGAGTCGGCAAGAGAGATCCAGCAGCGCCTGGCGGTTCCTGATGAACAGAGTGTGTCGATCGGCATAGCTGTCTCCCCCTTCTGGCCCTTCGAAAGAACGACCATTCTGGCCAATGCCCAAAAGGCGCTGGATCATGCCGCTTTTTTTGGGCCGGGCGCTGTGACGCCCTTTGATGCCGTCAGCCTCAATATAAGCGCTGACAAGTTCTATCAATACGGCGACATGGATGGGGCCATCGAAGAATTTGAAAAAGCGCTGGCTGTAGACCCGAAAAACGTGAATGTCCATAATAGTCTGGGTGTGTGTCATGGTGTACGGGGCAGTTACGATTTGGCGATCGATGCCTTTGAAACCGCCATCACCCTCGATCCAGAAGATGTGATGGCCACCTACAACCTGGGGCTTGCCCATCTCAAAAAAGGGGACCGTGACAAGGCCCTTGAGCTCTTTCTGGAGGCCCACGG
Organism: Deltaproteobacteria bacterium; assembly: GCA_050116135.1. Classification (GTDB taxonomy): domain Bacteria; phylum Desulfobacterota; class Desulfobacteria; order Desulfobacterales. Next base: position 2,132 of record JASFPF010000029.1, read on the forward strand.
CCTTGACGGAGACCACCCGGACATCGCCTGCCAGATCGGCCTGTGTTATCGGGAGATGGGTCGAACGGAAGCCGCCCTTGAGTTTCTGGAAAAAGCAGCCCGAAGGACCCCCAAATGGGGCCACGTCTTCCGGGCCTTGGGGGATTGTTACCTGGAGAAAGAGAGGCCTCGCGAGGCAGTCAAGGCCTATGAAAAAGCCATTAAGCGGCACCCAACGGATCCAACAAGCTTGAGCGCCCTGGGCCATCTTTACGGCGAGTTGGGTGAAAACATAGAGATCGCCATCATGCTGTGTCGGGAAAGTACCACCCTTGATCCCAACAATGGCCTTTTCCGATACCGATTGGGCAAGCTTTACCTACAACAGCAGGACTATGAAAAGGCCATCGAGCAGCTAAAAAAGGCAGCAGACCTTGGAGAGGATTGCAGAGAACTCCTAAGCGAGGCAGAAGGCGCCATGGCTTGGAAACCTTAGATTTGAGGCGTGTTCATGAAACATGTTATCTTAGAAGCCTTGGAAGAGAGTATTCGGGTCAACGAAGGGTTTATTAAAGGCAATGTGGAGCAGCTTCTTTCTGTGGCCCAACGACTGGCCGCCTGTTTTGCTGCAGGCCACAAGCTCCTGATCTTTGGCAATGGCGGCAGCGCTGCCGATGCCCAGCACATTGCGGCGGAATTCGTCAATCGTTTTGCTGTAGACCGCAAGCCTTTGCCCGCCATGGCACTCACCACGGACACCTCTGTGCTGACGAGTATTTCCAACGATTTTTCTTTCGACGAGGTCTTTTCCAAACAAATCAGAGCCCTTGGCAAGAGAGACGACATCGCCTGGGGAATCAGCACCAGTGGCAACTCGAAAAATGTGCTTCTTGCTATGGACGCAGCCCGCGACCTGGGCCTTGACACCTTGGGCCTGACAGGATGTGGTGGAGGCAAGCTCGCTCAAAGGTGCGACCTTGCCTTGATTGTGGATTCCCAGGCCACCCCGCGGATCCAGGAAAGCCACATCACGGCCGCACACATTCTATGCGAACTCGTAGAGCGAATCCTTTTTCCGGAGAGTTTTGTGGAAACTTGATGAACTTGTAAAAAGTCTTTTGCGAGCGACATTGACTTTTTCCAAAACTGTCTAACTTGGTAAAGAGGCATCCATGGCCAAACCCTTAAAACCCATAGACCCTGCTCGTCTTAAAACCTATCCCCTGGCCTCTCGAAAAAGCAAGGTGGATCGGGCCGACTTTGCTCTTCCATGGAAGCCAAAAGGGACCCTGGAAGATTTTCTAAAACGGCTTCCGAATATCCTGGCTGCTAAGGATTTCAAGGCTGTGGTTGCAGCCATCGTCACCGCCCACAAGGCAAGCAATCATGTCGTGATGGCCATGGGCGCCCACGTCATGAAAGTGGGCCTCAACCCCGTTGTGGTCGACATGATGGAGCGTGGCGTCATCACAGCCATTGCCATGAACGGCGCAGGCATCATCCACGACCTGGAGCTGGCCCTGATCGGAAGGACCTCTGAAGATGTCCTGGAAGGCTTGGAACAGGGTGCTTTTGGCATGGCCGAGGAATCGGCAGATTTTCTAAACCGGGCCATTGCCGAAGCCGCGAAGGAGGGCTCGGGACTGGGCCAAGCCGTGGGACGGACCATCATTAAAGAAAACCCGCCTTTTGTCAAAGACAGCATCCTTGCCACCGCGGCTCGACTTGAGATCCCCGCCACGGTCCATGTGGCTATTGGGACCGACATCATACACATCCATCCCGGGTTTGATCCTGAAGCGGCCGGCAAGGCGAGCTATGATGATTTCAGGCTCTTTGCCTCAGTCGTGGCTGCCTTGGAAGATGGGGTCTATATGAATGTCGGCTCCGCCGTGATCATGCCTGAAGTCTTTTTAAAAGCACTAACACTGGTTAGAAATCTTGGGCACAAGGTCAAACGGTTTACCACGGTCAATATGGATTTTATCCCGCACTACCGCCCTATGACCAACGTGGTCCATCGTCCCACCGCCTCGGGCGGCCAAGGCTATGCCCTCATCGGCCACCATGAGATGATGTTCCCACTGCTCGCAGCCGCGGTGATTGAACAAATCGTCCCGCCCGGCGATTAAGCCCATGGCGGGCAGAAGCTTGATGACTATGGGCGAAGGCGGCTGGACAAAGAGCAGAGATCGTCTTATGTTCTGCAATAAAAAGAGCGCTTTGAAAAAAGCATTTGGACAACCATCGTGAAAACGTGTTTTTCAAAGCGCTCACTATCTCTTTGGTAAGGAGACAAGAACATGCCCATCTTTGAATATCACTGTTCTAAATGCGACAAGGATTTTGAGGTCCTGGTTTTTGGAAAGGAAAAAATCGCTTGTCCCACCTGCAACGGCAAAAAGGTCACAAAGCTCCTTTCTACTGTCAGCCACAAGAGTGAGGGTGCGTTCACAAGCTCCCAGGGCTCCGCTTGCAGCAGCTGTAGCGCCACCAGTTGCAAAACGTGCGGCCAATCATGATGAAAATCATTAGAATTGGCACACGAGGAAGCGCTCTTGCCGTCTGGCAGGCCGAGTGGGTCCGCTCGCAACTTCTAAACCTCCATCCTGAATGCCATGTGGAGCTCGTCAAGATCAAGACCACGGGGGACAAGATCCTGGATGTGCCCCTTGCCCAGGTTGGGGGAAAGGGGCTCTTTGTCAAGGAGATTGAAACGGCGCTTCTTGAGGGCCGGGTGGATCTTGCCGTTCACAGCATGAAGGACATGCCGGCCGAGGTCCCGTCAGGCCTTTGCATCGGCGTTGTGCCTGAACGGGAGAATCCCCTGGATGTTCTGATCTCAAGGAACGGACATGAGTTCGAGGGCCTGCCAAAGAAGGCTCGGGTGGGAAGCAGCAGCCTTCGCCGTGGCGCCCAGGTTCGACACGCCAGGCCGGACATCACGGTGCATCCCTTGAGAGGAAACCTCGACACCCGGTTGCGAAAATTGGAAACAGAGGGCCTGGATGCCATCATTCTGGCCGCGGCCGGGGTCAAGAGGCTGGGACTGGAAGATCGGATCACCGAATATATTCCTGAGACCCTTATGCTTCCTGCCATTGGACAAGGGGCCCTGTCCATCGAGGTAAGAGAAGATGATGAGACCATTCGCGGCCTCATAGCCCCTATGGATCACAGGCAGACGCATCTGGCCGTGGAGAGCGAGCGGGCCTTTCTGGCCCGCCTTGAGGGCGGATGCCAGGTCCCTATTGCCGGCCACGCCAGGGTCACTGAAGACCGCATTGAATTGACGGGGCTTGTGGCGGAGGTAGACGGCTCTGTCCTTCTTCGCGAGACCGTCAACGGCCCCGTGGACCGGGGTGAACAGCTCGGCCTGGAGCTGGCCGACCGCCTCCTTGAACAGGGCGCCAGGCAAATCCTGGAAAACGTGTACGGCAGGTCGGTACAGGATCTGGCAACATGAGGCAGGGCAAGGTCTATCTCGTCGGTGCCGGGCCCGGCGATCCAGATCTCATCACCGTGAAGGGGATGGCCTGTCTCCAACAGGCGGATGTGGTCATCTACGACCACCTCGCCTCGGCCAAGCTCTTGAGACACACCAAACCCGGTGCGGAAACCGTCTATGTAGGCAAAGAGCAAGGCAGCCATACCCTTCCTCAAGATGAGATGAACAAGCTCCTCGTGGCAAAGGCCAAGGCCGGCCACATGGTGGTGCGCCTGAAAGGCGGGCATCCCTTTATCTTTGGCCGGGGCGGTGAGGAGGCCGAGGCCCTGGCTGAGGCCAAGGTTCCTTTCGAAATCGTTCCCGGTATCACCTCGGCTGTGGCTGCGCCCACCTATGCCGGTATCCCCCTGACCCATCGTCGCTACACGGCCAGTGTGGGCATTGTCACCGGTCACGAAGACCCGACAAAACCGCACTCCACCGTAGATTGGTCCAAGCTCGCCACGGGCGTGGGCACCCTGGTCATTTTGATGGGGGTGAAGAATCTGGCCAAGATCACCCAAACATTGATCACGGCCGGCCGTGACCCAAAGACCCCGGTGGCCCTGATCAGATGGGGGACCACCCCTCAGCAAACCACGGTCGTGGGCATCCTGGAGACCATCGCGGCCCAGGCCGAGGCGGCCAACGTCACGCCGCCCGTAGCCATCGTGGTGGGCGAGGTGGTCAAGCTCAGGGAAACCCTGAACTGGTTTGAAACGAAGCCTCTATTCGGAAAAACCGTGGTGATCACCAGGACGCGGGAACAGGCCAGTGAGCTGGTCGCGCGGCTTTCAGTGCTTGGGGCCGATTGCCTGGAATGCCCCACCATCCGCGTCGTCCCCCCAGAGGACTGGGCCCCTCTAGACCGGGCCATTGACCAGCTAGATACCTATGACTGGCTGGTCTTGACCAGTGTGAATGGCGTTAATTTCTTCTTTGATCGACTCTACGAAAAGGGCAAGGACGTGCGGGCCCTGGGAAATGTGCGCACAGCCACCATCGGTCCGGCCACGGCAAAGCGTTTGCGGGATTTCGGCTTTACCAGCGACATTGTCCCCAAGACCTACCGGGCGGAGTCCATCATCGAGGCCTTTCAAGAGGAATCCATGGAAGGCAAAAAGGTCCTGTTGCCTAGGGCCAAAGAAGCGAGACCCATCCTGCCGGTAGAGGTCAGAAAGATGGGGGCTACAGTCGATGAAGTGTCTGCCTACCAGACCGAACAGTGCAGGGACAATGTGGACGTGCTCATTAACGGTTTAGAGCAGCACTCCGTCGACATGGTCACCTTTACGAGTTCTTCCACGGTGAGAAATTTTAAGGCCCTCCTACCCCCTGAAAGGTTTGAAGGCTTGATTCAAGGCGTCACCGTGGCGAGCATCGGCCCCATTACGTCTGAGACGGCCAGAAACCTCGGATTCACCGTCCATATCGAAGCCCAGGATTTCACCATCCCCGGCCTGTGCGAGGCCATCGTCCAGCACTACAGCTGAAGACAATCTCGTACGCCTGACATCGCCCAGTTGATTCAGCCCTTTCATCCAGCAAATCCTCTTTCCCTATATCAATATTGCAGCCTTTCTTGACAAAGATCCTTAATTTACATTATTTTTTGCAAGGTTAGCTTTAAGATTCCGTAAAACAATACCGGCCAATGGGCCGACCGTTATCCGAAAAAACAAAATCTATCACCATATGGGCAGGGATAGCAAAGTTGGAAACCTTTACTGAACTGAAAGAGTTAGTAGAAAATCCACATTATCAAAAGCAAAAACAGAAGGTTCTGTGTGACCTCACTGACGACATGATTGACACGCCTATCATAGACCTCATCAACGGGTTTAACAAATTACCTTATTGTTTTACTCTGCAAAGCTGTTACGGCCATTTTGTCTATAACGGTCAAAAAGATACTCATAACCTTGAGCCTCTGCCGGCAAAAGATACCATTGCCAAAGTGGAGTACAGGATCGCCTACATTGCATTCTGCATTGAGAACAGTAATTCGGGAAGAGAGTTGTTTGCGGCTTTAAAAGAAATCACGGCTATCGATCCTGAAAACGTCCAGTTCTGTTGTGCAGAATGGTTCTGGAAAAGACAGGTCAATTCTTATGCGTTGCAAGTGGAACCAGACAGGTTGAAGGGAAAAGACACAGCAATACTTGATTACAAGGAAGCGCTACATATTGAAAAGATACGAAATGAATTTTTTGTTCGGCTATATGAACTGCTTGAAAGAGAAAAGGAAATATAATGTCTATCCATCTAAAAAACATTACACTACTTTCAGAGAAATACCCAACCCGTGAACACTATCCCTTTACCCTGCCCCTCTTTCATCAAACCAAACATCTCGCCCTTGACACGCCTGTAACTTTCTTGGTCGGCGAAAACGGCACTGGCAAGTCCACCCTGCTGGAGGCCCTGGCGCACGCCTGTGGTATCCATATCTGGCGTGCCCCTGCGGGCACCAGGTACCAAGTGAACCCTTTCGAAGACAAGCTGTACCGTTATCTTCGTCTCAAATGGTCTAATGGCCGGGTTCCCGGGGCCTTCTTCGGCTCGGAAATTTTCAGGGATTTCGCTAATGTCCTGGATGAATGGGCGGCATCAGACCCTGGCCAACTGAAATACTTTGGCGGCAAGTCTTTAGTGACCCAGTCCCATGGTCAAGCTCTCATGTCCTACTTCCGCAGCCGTTACCAGATCAAGGGCATCTACCTGCTCGATGAACCGGAGACAGCCCTTTCTCCACGCAGTCAGCTTGAATTACTCGAAATTCTAGGCACCAATAGCCAGGAGGGTCACGCCCAGTTCGTGATCGCCACCCACTCCCCCATTCTGCTCGCCTGCGCCGGCGCCAAGATCTTCAGTTTCGACCACGTGCCCGCCTGCCCCGTGGCCTACAAAGAGACCGAGCACTACCAAATCTACAAAAACTTCCTTCAGGACCGAAAAAAATATCTGTAATTTGACATACTCTTTTCAATAGGGAGGCTTGCCACCTATGAATAACAGCATTATTTTTACCCTGGGATTGTCACCACAGGACATCGAGGCGGGCATCGCCGCCTTTGACGACGTGGATCAAAGTGAAACAAGACTACAAGTAACACCAATTACAGAAGATTTATTGAGCTTAACCGTGGGTAAAGCCGTGGATAGAAAGGCTCAAGCATTGCGTGATCAAGAGGCAACAGACCCTACTATGGGATTCCATGGGGTCACTCCGGTTTCCGGACATTACCGGGTGGTGCTGATCAATTCGCAAGATAGACAGCAGGTGATAAAGATCCTGAGAAGTTTTAAGACAGTACTACCCAATCCTGACGATGTGATCTTCGCCATGATCACAGAGACCGCCTTGACCTGGACGTTCCAGGACTATATTGAACACCTCACCAAAGAACACGAATATATAAAAACCCATGCTCCTGAACATGATCCTGACATGAAACCCATGTAACGCCATGGCGCCACGTATGGCTTACGGGGAGCATTTCTTTAGACGCCATCGTAGGGGGATGTGGAGGACTGATCATGAAAAAAAATGCGCTGATGGGGCTTGTTTTGTCCCTCTTGGTAAGTCAGTGCTCGAATACCAACCCACATAACGACATCGAGGGAACCAAAATGAACAAACAAAATAACACGGTTGAAAAGGCGACTTTTGCCGG
>JASFPF010000030.1:0-9064 GCA_050116135.1 Deltaproteobacteria bacterium
CAGCTCCCTGACGCCCCAACAGAACAGAAAAGATTCCGCTAGGGCCTACATGGGCACAGTTTGAGGCTCTTCTCCATGGGGATCGTCCTCAATGAGGGTTACAAAGGCTGACAAGGCTCTGAGTGAAAGGCATCAGAGCGCAAAATAGGCTACGTTGGTCCATTAACACGATCACAAGGGGATGTCAAGCATATATTGTGGTTTGGATGCAAAAAAAATCAATATATAGTATAGTGCCCAGAAAGCGAGACGAAGTCATGCAAAGGCCTCAAAGCGGTCACACTGACGATCTTACACTGGGAAAAGAAAGGACCGGGATTTAAGGCCGTAAGGCCTGATTATGGCGGACCAGGATGCTAGGTTGAACCCCTTCCCCTTGCGGTTCTCTCTTAGACTCGTGGGGGCACTTAGAACAAGCCCAGAATTGCCAGTTGCGTTTTACAGCATGATCCATGCATTCTTCATAGTGAGGGCAATGGAAGTTTATCTCGCCCCACTTGTAAACAGGATTCGGTTTCGCTTCCATAGCAACCTCACTTTGTTCTGGTCTTTTTCTTCTAGATCGGCATGCATGGACAAAACTAAAGCAAAACTTGGAAAGGACAAGAGATAGGGGACAGAGGTTGAATGACTTTTTATGTCACGAAAAAGAATTATAAAAAATAGTAGGATAGAGTCTTTTATTAAAGTAATGATTAAAGTCATTTTCCAGATCGCGGTTCAAAAGGGGCTGCGCTGAGCCATACTTTCCCTACGCAGCAGGCGAAAACCCGCAGAGAACGTCGCTCAAAGGGTCAGGAGGGCTTTCCCCTTTACTTTGGAGGCGGATCGGGGCAAATTTTTTAAATCATATCGAATAGGGAAAGAAGACAGGGCCCATGTCAAGACGAGTTACGGGCTTCCCGATGACACGGATCTGTAACCTTATAGACCGGTGTGTCATGGATGAAATGACGGACTTGTCTCCTTTTGGCACAAGACATTCACCAAGCGAGGGTTCGGAGGCTTTATGACGCTCAAGACGCAATCTCTTATCGGCCTCATCGTCCTGTCCATCGTTGATGCAATTATCCCCATCCCAGTTGTGGGTCTGACCTTGATCCTCGTCATACTGCAAAGGCCCCCCTGGTTTCAGAGGTTGGTGCAGGAACTCTACGAGGCATAGAAAGGCGAAGGGAACCGTCAGCCTGTTGCGGCGGTAGCTCTTTCCCCTGATCTGGCTCTGTCTCTTGTCATCAGGGCCGCAGGTGGGATGATTTCAGGCTTTGTACATCATCCTGGTCAGGCGTGGCTACCAGCAAGAGAGCGAAGCCGGCTTTGATTAAGCCGGCTTCTTATTTTTGGACTTGTTCCCTTTTTCAATCACGAACAGGTACAACCGCAGCTGCCACAGGCCGACGGTGCACACGAAGCTGGACTGGGCTCCTGGTTGATCTCAAGGACTTCTATTTCAAAGGTCAGATTCTTCCCTGCCAGGGGGTGGTTTAGATCCACAGTGACCTTTTCATCATCAGCGTGTTTTACCGTTGCCGGCATCTGGCCGCCCTGAGGATTCCTTAGGGCCAGAATCTGACCGACTTGCGGGTCAAATCCTTCAGGCAGTTCAGAGCGCATAAAGCTTTGCTCCATTTTCTCGTTCCGATGGCCGTAAGCCTCCTCAGGAGAAAGGGTAAAGGTCTTCTTTTCCTTTTCAGACATGCCCACGAGCGCATCCTCAAATCCCTTGATTACCCTACCGGCGCCAACTTCAACTTCAATGGGTTGGGCATTGCGGCTGGAATCGAAGGTGTCACCATTATCCAACGTACCCGTGTAGTCGACCTTGACAAAATGACCATTTTCAACTTTTTGCATGCTAAGCTCCTTCAACCTCTGGATTGTGTTCCTATTTTAATAACGTAACACAGATTGCCACGAAGTCAACCAGCATAAAAATGTAACACTGATGGTGTGCCGGGAGCCTGTCAATCAAAAACAGACGCCATGAACCCCTGGACCTGATCAAGGTGTTTGTCTGGTGGAATCATGAAGCCACTCTAAAAAAACTAAAGCATATCCATCGCTTTGACGAAAGGATGAGTAGTATGTTTGAACCTTGACCCACTGTGATGGGGTGAAAATGGATTGGTTTGTCGGTCATTTTACAATTTATTGGAATCATAGACCTTCTTGGGGAAACCTGTGGCCTCGTGGCCATGAAAGGATAGAACCCCGGGACCCGGCGACCCGACCACGCCCTTGCTTTAAAGTATCCTTTAGGGTGAAAGGCACTGAGTTTTCCATATGACACTATCTCAGCCTATTCGATTCGGAAAATACCTGCTATTGGAAAAAATTGCTGTGGATGGCAAGGCCGAATTCTACAAGGCCGAGCTAGCAGACACCCAGGGTGTTGAAAAACCTATTCTGATCAAGAAAATCTTGCCCCAACTGACGGCGGAAGAAGGGCTAGTCCAATCTTTCATGGACGAGGCAAAGATTGGCGCTTTTCTCAAACATGAGAACATCATTCAGGTTTATGATCTTGGCACCACGGACGGCGCTTATTTTGTTGCCATGGAATATGTGTTCGGAAAAAATCTCCAGGTCATTGACAGCACTTCAAAGGAAAAGGGTCTGCCCATCAGTCTGGAAAATGCCCTTTATATCACCAGCAAGATCCTTCATGGCCTTGATTACGCCCATCAATTGAAAGATTCTCAGGGAAACCCTCGCCACATCATTCACGGCAACATGGCTCCTGACAACGTTCTTGTGACGCATGATGGCGAGGTAAAAATGACAGATTTCAGCATCTCTGCAGGAGGCGGCAAAGATACCGGGACCCAGAAGGATATCATGACGGGGAAGCTGGCTTACATGTCTCCACAGCAGATCGATGGGAAGCCCATCGATCACCTTTCCGACATCTTTTCCGCGGGCATTCTCCTCTATGAAATGGCCACGGGTACACAGGCGTTCACAGGGGGAACCACGGAGGTCTTTTCTCAGGTTCGGCAAGCCAAGTTCGAGCCCCCGGCAAACCTGATGAACGGGGAGCATTCCAGGCTTTGTGAAATCATCTGCCGTGCTCTCGAGAAAGCCCCCGAAAAACGCTACCAGTCCGCCGGCGACATGCTTGCTGACTTGCAGGAAGTCGCAGACAACATCTCTCCCAAGCCTACCGCAGCAGGCCTTGCAGAGTATGTGAATGCCCTTTTTGAGGTAAAGATCGGTGTTGAGGAAGCGGCGGAAAAGCAAGGGACACAAGGCGACATTATCGAGTTGCCAACAGAGGAGGTCAGTGTTGAAAATTTTGTTTATAAAGAGGCCGAAAAGACAGATTCTGTAGAGCAATCTGAAGAGCATGCGGATACGGCAGCGCTGCCTGATGAGCCGTCGATTGCGGCCGGCCCTGTAGAGGAACCAAGCAAGGGGGAGGAGGGTGACGTGCATCATGATCAAGGAAAGGGGCAGATCAATGCTTCGGGGCCATCCGAATCGGACATAGATGGACAAGCGCCCGTGTATCAGACGCTGCTAGAGACGGCGCCTGCTGGGCCGTCAAAACCGAAAAAGATGCTCCCTGCTTCACAAAAAAAGGACAAAATCCGGAAAAAGCCCTCTCCCCTGGCTGCCGAGGCAGCCACACCAAGACAAAAGGGAAGAGGTTTTCGGTATGCTGTCTTTGCAGTATCGCTCGTCGTGATCTGTGCGGTCTCTGCCTTTCTGTTCAAGAAAGGGTTGTCTATGAAACAGTCGCGGGCGGTTGCCTCCACGAAAATCGAGGAGGGCATCAAGGCGCTGGACGCAGGAAGCTTTGGAGAGGCAGCGGGCCTGTTTGAAGAGGCATTGGCCAGGGCGCCCAACCTGATCGACAGGGTTTCCGGCCCATACTCGCTTGCCCTGCAAGGTCGAGCGTCTGGACTTGCCAACGCAGACCCTGACACGGCGAAAGCGTTGTTGGTCAAAGCCGTGCAATTGGATCCAGAAAATACAGGGGCCCTTTCCCAATTAGGCCTGGTTTATCTCAGAGAAGCAGATTACGCCAAGGCGATTGACACATATCAAAGGGTGGCTGAGCTGGATCCTAATGGCCCTGACGCTTTTTTCAATCTTGGATATATTTATGCCGTCAACAAGGATTACGCAATGGCTGAGGCAATGTACCGACGCGTGGTTACCTTGGCGCCGGCTTTTCTTGATGAGGCCCTCTTCAATCTAGCCATGGTTCAGAACACCCAGGGCAAGAGAGCCGAGTGCATGAAGAATTTGAAGCAGGCGATGACGACCAATCCTGGAAATAAACAGGCGAGAAAGTACTTTCGAATGTTAAAGGGATAATAGGGAGACACCTAATGAGCATGAAGCGTCAAAACATGATTCGAGCCCATCTCGTGGGGATCATCCTGATTTTGGGACTTGCAGGTTGTGCCGGTTCAACCAAAGCGCCTCCAATGAGGCCAGCCTTTGAACCATCGAAGGTCTCCCTTGGAGACGTGCGTACAACGGCCGACGTGCCTCCCAGAAATGCTAAACCAGCGGCTAGAAAAGCACAGTCACGCGAAGCAGCAACACATCTTGTCCACAGGGTAAGATGGCCAGGGGAGTCCCTTTCCATTATCGCCAAATGGTACACAGGAGAATTCAACAACTGGAAGGCCCTGGCCGACTTCAATCCAAAGCTCAAACCCGATCGCATATGGGTAGGCCAAGAAATTCTTGTCCCGAAAGGTTTGTTGAGAACACGGGAATCCTTACCCCAATCATTTGTAGGCCAGTTCGCTCGGAGATCGAAAAAGAAGAAATCCGCCCCCAAAGAAGACAACGCCCTGCCGCTCTTTGGTCCTCGGGACTACTCTAGCAAATAGCTGATGCCCGTCCACGAAACATGATCAAATGAATGGGCACAGGCGTCAGTGTCGCGTCCCAGGAATATTTTGCATTATTCGGACGCAGTCCAAAGGCTTTTTGCGAGCGACATTGAGCATTTTGGGAGCTAGACGGATGCTGAAGGTTGCTAGATCACAGACTGTCTGAGGGCCTAAAGCCCGAGTTTCCGTGATTTAGCGACGTTCGGCAGGCGTCCCCAAAATGGTCACGGAGCGACGCAACTGGCTTTGGACGACGGCCACTGTATGATTGGCACTCCTTCAACTTATTTCTGGGACACGACACCAAGATGTCTTGCGGTGGTGATGCTGGGGTATAATACGACTAGACTCAATCGAAGCGGTATCTGAGAGCTCGGTCGATACTGGACGGCACCTCATACTGGGGATTGGGGTCTTTGACCATGGGGGCCTCACCCAGGGGTTCTTTCCTGTATTTATGAGCACACTTGGAACAATGCCAGGCCCGCCAACGGCGTGCGGCAGCATGTCCAAGACAATCTTCGTAGTAAGGGCAAAACAGATTTCTGGGGCCTGCATTGTTTATAGGACTCGGTCTCGATTGCATCACATCCTCACTCCATTTAGGTTGTTTTTTATAGGCTTCGTATCGGTCAATTCAGAAAAAACTGAAATGGAAACGTGGAGCAGGGAGACGTCCATTGGAGATCCCTGCAGCGACTCGACTGTCCTCGACCCTGAGCTCGGACCGAAGGGAGCTCGTCGAGTTCGTGCTGCGGGGAATGCATTCGCCTTCCCGGTTCACGGCAAGCCGACACATGACGGGGTGGACAGAGATGAAAACGAACCCCACTGGCAGGCGAATGACCCGGTAATGGTCATATGACGTTCCAGGGGAAAGTAAGGAAAGGAGGATGGAAAAACATGTGTAGAATGCGAGGCCTGGTCACGACGGGGTGCCGCTCTAAATGTCCGGCGGTCCCTGGACTAGCATATCGGCCAGCGTTAAATTCACCCTGGCTAAGGCCTTGGCCCGTAGCCCCACAAAGGCCATCTCCAAGGAGGCTAGCTCCCGGTATAGATTTGTTCTGTCCACGACAGGCACCTCTTCCGGTTGCGAGCAAAGCTCCTGGCACCTGAAACACCCCGGAAAGTTCATCTCTTTACCGTCCGGCCGGATGAAACGGTTAGGCACACCATGCAAGCGGCAGATCATGAGCCGGTATTCGTAAAGCTGGCAAAGCCCTTTATCGTTCAAGGGACACATGATGTTGGGCTTAAGCCCCTGGGCCGCAAGCACTCGGCTCTGTCGAACATACGCCTCGGCCCTGTTGATGAACTCACGCTGGTTTTCCTCGGATCGAGATCTCATACCCTCCCAAATATACGCCCATTCTATATAGGTATGATGATGAAAATAGCTCGTGCAGCAATTGTCAGGACACCTCGAGCAGGACAGGCCGATCTTGGCCGCCGCATGGTTGTAAGCCTCTTCCATCTGGCAGTAGAGCTGGGACAACTTTTCAAACAACATGCTTCTTTGAATTTGTGGCTGCTTCATCCCGAAGCTGCTTTGCTCCTTTCCCCAAAAATGGCTGTGCCAATCCGTACCAATGTCGCCCCTTCCTGAATGGCGGCCTCAAAATCTCCGGTCATGCCCATGGAAAGCTCTGCCATGTGAACATTGGCAATAGCCTCTGTGCGGATGAGGTCTTGCAGGTCCTTGAGGGCCCTGAAATAGGGACGCACCTTCTCCGGGGAATTGAAGTACGGAGGCATGGTCATGAGCCCGCAAATGGCCAGGTTATCAAGGGGGGCCATCTGGCGCACCAGCGCCACGGCCTGCGCGGTCTCGATACCAGACTTGGTTGCTTCGCCCGAAATGTTCACTTGAACTAAGACTTCTTGGACCTTGCCGATCGCCCTTGCCCGTTTGTCCAATTCTCTTGCCAGCTTGAAGCTGTCAACAGAATGAATCAGGTCAAAGAGCTTGACCACATATTTTGCCTTGTTGGACTGAAGGTGCCCTATGAAATGCCATGAGACTGTCTGTGGGCCAAGGGCTTCGATTTTTTCCCGCGCTTCCTGCACATAGTTTTCCCCAAAGTCTGTAACACCCGCTCTGATGGCCGCCAAAACGCGATCCACAGCAACCGTTTTGCTCACAACAACTAACCTAACGGTTTTTGGGTCACGACCACAGGCCAGAGCAGTCTCGGTGATTCGATCCTGCACCTGTTTCAGTCTGACTTGAATGGTTTCAGCCATAACAATGGCCCCTTCAGTCCCAGGGGATTATCGGTCACCCTTAGCGCTTAACCACCCCTTGCTTCACCAAATAGTCAACAACTTCGCACACGGGCAGACCCACCACGCTGGTATAGGACCCCTCTACCCGCTGAACCAGAACGCTTCCCAGGCCCTGTGCCGCATATCCCCCGGCCTTGTCAAAAGGTTCCCTGGTGCTGACGTACCAATCCATCTCTGAGTCGGTCAGGGGCTTGAAGAGCACCTTGGTTTCCACGGTCCGGGAAAAGGACTGTTTTGCCTTTTTACAGCAGATGCAGTAGCCGGTAAGCACTTTGTGTGTCTTGCCGCTAAGGGCCTCAAGCATGTGACGTGCTTCACTCCGGGTGCGGGGCTTTCCTAATACGGTGTTTTCAATGAGCACCACGGTGTCGGCACCGATGACCCAGCTTTCCGGGTAGCGTTGGGCAACCTCCCCTGCCTTGGCTTCAGCAAGTAATCGGACATGTTCTTCTGGTGAGGCGATGGCCAAAGCCCGTTCATCAACCGTGCTGGGTATGACCGTGAAGGTCAAGCCGGCCTGGTTGAGAAGATCGCGACGCCTGGGGGATTTTGAAGCCAGAATCAGACCATGATTGGCAGCTGTTTGATTCATGCTCTTTACGGTTACCAGAAGATGGGAGAATTGACAATGCGCTACCGGGCAATTATACGAGAGGCGCGTACATGAAAAAGGATCAATCAACCTATTGGATCATCGGAGCCGGCAAGTTTGGTGTAAGGGCTGCGGAAAAACTCTGCAGGAAAAGGCCTGAAGCGCGGTTCATCGTCGTCGATGAAGACCTGGAAGCCCTGAAGCGCTTGAGCCATCTTCCTGTGGAAAAGGTGTGCCAAGAAGGGGCAGCTTATCTTCAGGCCTATCTGGACACAGAGCTTTCGCCGACGTGGATTATCCCGGCTGTGCCGATACATCTGGCCTTTGAATGGGTGCGATTGAAGATGTTGGATCACGCCCCCATCCACGTTGTTCCAGTCCCCTCAGAGATCGCTTCAATGCTCCCAAATCCCTTAAGAGGTCCCAATGGTCAGCTGTATGTGAGCTATGCTGATTTCCTTTGCCCGGAGCACTGTATGGAACCCTTAGAAAAGTGTACGGTTACGGGAAAGCCCAGGAAGGGGTTGCTCTATAAGACGCTGGAGGAAATCTTGTATGAGGACGCCCTCTCCGTGGTCATTCGAAGCCATCAACTGGCCCCGGGCGTGGGGGGCTATGGACCGGAGGCCCTCAAGGAAAGTTTCGGTAAAATTTCCCAAGGCAAAGGGCTGGTTCTTTACAGCACCGCCTGTCTTTGTCATGGGGTCGTGCATGCCTTCAAGCTCCTGGATAAGCCTGAACACAGGCAGGACTAGGTGAGACACCCTTTCGTCCTTGACAAGACGCACCGGCTCATTGATACTGAAATCGGCAGCCTGGGTGGCGGAACTGGTAGACGCAAGGGACTTAAAATCCCTTGAGGCTTGTCCTCGTGCGGGTTCGACCCCCGCCCTAGGCACCACAAAACCAACCAACCCACCAGACATCCAATAACATAGTGGGGGAAATACCACTAAGTAGTCAATATTGATTGACATTCCTCCAAGAATATTTTATGTAATAAAGTTGAATTCCATGCCTGGAGGAACATCATGAACAAATCGGACCTCATAGAGGCCCTGACAAAGGAGGCTGGCCTTTCAAAAACCAAAGCCACGCAAATCGTTGAACTCTTCTTCGACAAGATGACCCAGGCCCTGGCAAGGGGCGACAGGGTGGAGATCCGGGGATTTTGCAGCATTTTTGTCAAGGCCTATCAAGGCTACACGGGCCGAAATCCCAAAACCCGGGAATCCGTTCACGTTCCACCCAAAATGCTACCCTTCTTCAAATGTGGCAAGGAACTGAAAGAAAGGGTTGATTATCCGGAAATTTGATTGAAAGGAGAAAC
>JASFPF010000031.1:0-9028 GCA_050116135.1 Deltaproteobacteria bacterium
GGCGGAGGCGCCTCACAAGCCCAGATCAGTCAAAGGAACCTGGAACTTCTCGATATCTACAATGCTGAAATCTGGCATCAGATCACAAAAAATTGGGCCTTCTCTCAAGAAATGGGGGGAGGCCACGCGAATCTGGAGGCCGTCATCATTGTGAAGATCATGAGGGATGGGGAAATACGTGATGTCTGGTTTGAAAAGAGGTCGGGCAATAGTTATTTTGATGATTCAGCCCACAAGGCAGTGAAAAAATCAAACCCCTTACCCCCCCTGCCGGAAGGCTTTCTCAAACCCTTTTACGAGGTGGGATTCAGATTCAACCTTTCCGAACTCGAGAGACATCCTTGAGGTGAAGATGCGAAGATCCAGTCCTCGCTTGTTTGCAATCGTCTTAGTCGGCCTCTTTGTGGGCATGTTCATCTGTGTACCGCCCCCTTGCCAGGCCCGTGTTTATATCGACATTACCGCCCCCTACCTTCGCAAAGTCCCAACGGCCGTGCCTTTTTTCAAGGATCAAGGGGCAGGTTCGGAAAACAAACCGGGTGAGCTCGCCAGCACCCTCTCCGACCTTCTTGCAGAAACCATCCATTTCACAGGTTTTTTTAAGATCCTAGATCGGGAAAGCTTCTTAGAAGATCCGCAACAAGCCAGCCACATTGAAAACGAGATCAATTTCAAGAACTGGACTGACGTCGGAGCGGAACTCCTGGTCAAAGGCAGTTTCAAGTATGAAGGAGGCCGCCTCACGGTAGAGTTGCGTCTCTTTGACACCTTTTCCGGGCGTCTCATCATTGGCAAGCGTTATGTGGGCTATTTGGATGACCAACGGAGGATAATCCGTCGCTTCTGTAACGACATGATCCGTCGCCTCACGGGCCATGAAGGGATCTTTAGCAGCCAGATCGCATTCATATCCACGACAACAGGGCATAAGGAAATCTATTTGGCTGATTTTGATGGCCACAACCCAAGACAGTTTACCAACACAGAGGCCATCACCTTGTTTCCTGCCTGGTCGTCAGATGGTCAGTGGCTCGCCTACACAGACTACAGGCGTGGCAAGCCAGACCTTTATATCAGGCACATCAGAGAGCAACAGGGTACGGTGATCTCTCTTAAGGGTTCTAATCTCACGCCGGCATGGGTGCCGGGACAGTTCGCCCTAGCAGCCTCCCTGTCCTACGAAGGCAATCCGGCCGTCTATCTTCTCACGGGCAAGGGCAAGATCATCAAGAAGTTGACTAACCACTGGGGCATTGACGTTTCCCCCTCCTGGTCGCCAGACGGCCAAATCGTTGCCTTTGTCTCCGACCGGTCAGGATCCCCGCAAATATACATCAAGGACGTCAATGATGGCAAAGTCCGTAGACTCACCTACGAAGGCAACTACAATACCGCCCCCCAATGGTCGCCCAGGGGCGACTACATCGCTTACACACGATTGGGTAAAGAGGATGGTGTTAATATCTATGTCATCCGCCCAGAGGGACACGATTCGATTCAACTCACCCAAAATGCAGGCAACAACGAGTCGCCAACCTGGTCGCCAGACGGCAGCCTCATAGCCTTCAGTTCCACGAGAGAAGGACCCTCAAGGATCTATGTCATGAATGCCAATGGCGCGAACCAGCGGCGCCTGTTGGCCCTTGAGGGTGAACAGACAAATCCCAGTTGGTCCCCCCGCCTTTCTTATTATTGAAGGGCCGTGAATGTTTACAAGTTGGTCATTGACTTTTTGCAGATTTTCAAATAATTGGGAAATTCATGTAACGTATGGAAGGATATGGTTAACCTTTAAAGGAGGGGAACTGGCATGAGAAAAAAACTGTGGGTAAGCTTAGCGCTATTGTTGCTGATTCCGGCGTTTATGTTTGCAGCCTCCTGCGCAAAGAAACAGATTGTGTCAGAGCCTGGTATCAGCGAAGACGAAGAGGCTGCCGAGGCTAGGCGTCTGGCTGCTGAGCGGGAAGCTCAGGAAAGACAAAGGGCCTTGGAGGAGCAGAGGCTCCGGGAGCAGCAGTTGGCTGACGACGCCAAAGCGCGCACGCAGCAGGAGATAAGGGCTGCCCGGGCAGAATTCCTGGACGAGCATATCTATTTTGAGTTTGACAAATCTAGGCTTCTTCCAGAATCAAAGGCCGTCCTTAGAATGAAGGCTGAGTGGCTTAAGGCCAATCCGGTTGCCCTGGCCATTATCGAAGGCCATTGCGACGAGCGGGGGACCAACGAGTACAATATGGCCCTTGGAGACCGACGCGCCCAGAGTGCCAAGACCTATTTAGTGGATCTTGGCATTGCGGCTGAACGTCTGACATGTATCAGCTACGGAGAGGAAAGACCTTTGGATCCGGGCCATGATGAAGCGGCCTGGGCCAAGAACAGAAGGGCTCAATTCGTCATAGAGTAGCTCAATGCCACACTGGTTGCAGGCGCTTTTGGGCCTGCAACCAGCGACATTAGAACCTTTGAACCGCAGAACCGACTTCATTCCCCGTCCCGACGAGCCGAGACAGCGGATATCTTCGAAAACCCGTGTAGGGAAAAGGGGTTCACGGGATAGCCATGAATCTGAAAACCCTCAGCGGTTGCGTGGCCTTGCTGACTATCGTGCTCCTGGTGGGTGGCGGTTGCGCCCTTCAGGAAGACCTGGTTACAGTCAATAGTCGGGTTACTAGCCAGAGTAAGAAGGCTGAAGCCGACAGGGCCGCGCTTCGAGCCGAATTAGCCCGCTCAGAGGAGACCTATCGAAACCAGTATGCCGACCTTCGTGCCCTCATGAATGACCTAAGAGAGGACGTCCAGGCACTTCGCGGCCAACTGGAAGAGAGCGGTTATAACGCCCAGCAAAGGGCCGAGTCAGAGGCGAGGCGACAAGAGCAATGGAAAAAAGGGGAAAAGCAGCTCCAAACCAGCCTGGATCGGATCATTCGACTGGAAGCATATCTGGGCATGGAACCCTCAGAGAAGCTCTTGCCCCCCGAAGCGGCAGCAACGGCGCGTCATGATGCAGGAAAACCCACCACAGAACAAACACCTGATGGTCTTTATGCCGCGGCCAAACAGCAGTTTGACAGAGGCGAGTACGAGGATGCTAGGCAGGGGTTTCAGGCCCTGTTAGAACAGCACCCCAAGTCCGATCATGCGGATAACGCGCAGTTTTGGCTTGGGGAAGTTTATTATCACGAAAAGTGGTATGAAAAGGCCATATTGGAATATCAAAAGGTCATCGAGAACTACCCTAAGGGCAACAAGGTTCGTAGCGCCCTCTTGAAGCAGGGGTTGGCCTTCTCCAATCTTGGCGACGGGGACAATGCCAAGCTCATCCTCAAGGAATTGGTGCGTAAATACCCCAATTCCAAAGAGGCCAATATTGCCGAGAAAAAATTAAAGACCTTGCAATGATCCATGAACCACAAACATGACCCTTGAAACCTCCAATCAAGGTCATCGGCATAGATCCCGGCTTGGCTCATACCGGGTTTGGAATCGTTGAGGGGATCGGCTCCCAGATAGCAGGGTTTACCTTTGGCACCATCCGAACGCCCAAGGCCGAGGCCTTGGCCACCCGACTTGATCATATTTTTTCCAAGCTTAGTTCCATCCTCCACATGGAAAGACCGGACCTGATGGTCCTTGAAGACGTCTTTTCCTTGGGGCCATACCCAAAAGCGAGCATTGCCCTCGGCAAGGTCTGCGGTGTCATCCTGCTGGCTGGCGCTCAGTGTGGCGTTGAAGCCATAGAACTTCCTGTAAAAGAGGTCAAACGCATCCTTTCCGGAAACGGCAACGCCACCAAGACACAGGTTGAAAAAGCGGTCAGGCATTTTCTGAAAAGACAAACGGCTATTTCGCCGTCCCATGCCTCCGATGCCCTGGCCCTGGCCCTGGTGGGTCTCTTCAGGCATCCTTGACAATGGCAGGAGGACAATGATCGGTTATCTGGAAGGCAAGTTGCTGAGAGTAGAAGAAGACCGGATTCTCCTATTGGCCAACCAGATTGGTTACGAAATACTCCTGCCTGCCATGGTCAGAGAATCCATCAACGCTAAAAAGCCCGGTGATGAGCTGGCCTTATATATTCACTATCATCAGACTGAGCGGCAGCCAAAGCCGACGCTCATAGGCTTCAACCTGGAAGTGGAGAGGGAGTTTTTCCGTCACTTCATATCAGTGGAAGATATTGGGCCCATGAAGGCGGTTCAGGCGCTGACAGTGCCGGTTCGGGAGATTGCCAGGGCTATAGAGTCCAGGGATTTGGTGTATCTGAAGCGCTTAAAAGGCATCGGGAACCGAACAGCACAGAAGATTTTGGCCACCCTAGAGGGTAAGGTGGCCAAATTTGCCCTGATCAGAGAGGTTGAAAAAACGGAACAAGCAGCCCCATTGGAGGATTTCACGGAACAGGTCCAGGAAGTTCTGGTGAAACAGCTGGGCCACAAAGTGAGAGAGGCCAGGGAGATGATCGCCGGCGCCTTGCAAAGGAACGCCAATATAACCACGGCAGAAGAGCTCTTTGAAGAGGTCTATCGCGGTGAGGCCGGCTGAAACCTAAACGTGAGTGACGCGACTTTCTCCGATGCCATTAAGAACGGAAACGGGGAAGGCAAGAACACCTTAATCCCTTAACCGCTCAAGAAGGTTCGCATGGCAAACCCGGATCAGCACAAAGGCCCAGCCGTTGATGAGGGGAGCGGTGCGCCGGGCCCTAAGGAAGCTATGCCTTCTGAGGAAACATCGCCATTTGTTAGCCTCAGACCCAAGAGCTTGAAAGAGTACATCGGGCAAACCAAGGTCGTAGAGACCCTCGCCATTGCCATCGAGGCTGCACTCAAGCGCAAGGAACCCCCGGATCACATCCTTTTTCATGCTCCCCCTGGTTTGGGCAAGACGACTTTAGCGCACATCATTGCCGAGGAGATGGGCGTGAGCATCACGGTCACCAGTGGTCCGGCCTTGGATAAGGGCGGGGACTTATTAGGGATACTCACGCACCTGGAAGAAGGAGACATACTGTTCATTGATGAGATACACCGCCTTCCGAGGGTGGTTGAAGAGTTTCTCTATCCAGCCATGGAAGATTTTGCCGTGGACTTTATCTTTGACAAAGGGGTCCACGCCAGAAGTCACCGGTACCGCCTGGAACGCTTTGTTTTGGTAGGCGCTACGACCCGGGCAGGCTTGCTCTCAGCCCCTCTGCGTGAACGGTTCGGTATATTTAGAACCCTTGATTTTTACTCTGAGGAGGAACTGGTTCGGATCGCAAAGCGCTCCGCCGCCCTTTTAGACATCCCAATCGATGCAGAGGGGGCCTATGAGATTGCCCGTCGCTCCAGGGGCACGCCACGCATCGTCAATCGCCTTTTAAAACGGGTAAGGGACTTCGCCCAGGTCAGAGGCGATGGAATCGCCAACAAGGAGACGGCCCGTGAAGCCTTGGCGCTCGAAGGGGTGGACGAACAGGGCCTCACTGTGCTTGACAGGAAGTTCTTGAAAGCCATCATCGAGTTCTATAAGGGCGGCCCTGTAGGCATCGAGGCGATTGCCGCCACCTTGCACGAAGAGTCTGATACCCTGGTCGATGTGGTGGAGCCTTATCTGTTAAAGATCGGGTTTCTGACTCGAACATCGTCGGGCCGGAAGGTGACAGAAGAAGGCTACCGACACTTTGGCCTTTCCATACAACAGGGGCTATTCAAATAAAGAGACCTGTATTGAAAGACTTCCTTTCACTTTTCTCTGTCCAAATTCCACAGGCCTCCCAAACCTGGACAAGCCAGAAAAAAATGCAAAATTATCACGAAAGAACGAAAGAAAGATTCCCAGAAAAGATTTCGTGTCTTCGTGCTTTCGTGGTTGTCTTTTTGTTTTCTGCTCGTGTGGTGTCCCAGTAATAAGTTGAAGAAGTGCAAATCATACAGTAGCCATCGTCCAAATAATGCAAAGTCCAGTCATTACCCTAATAACCGATTTTGGCCTTCAAGATGAATATGTAGGCGTCATGAAGGGCGTTATTCTTTCTATCAATAGTAGCGTTCAGGTCGTTGATATTACACATGGCCTTGCCAGACATGACGTTGTGCAGGCAGCTCTCGTCGTCAAGAGCGCCTTCAGGTATTTCCCCATAAACGCCATCCATGTCATCGTGGTTGATCCCGGCGTGGGTGGAAAGCGAAAAGCCATCTGTTGTAAAAAGGACGGGCACTTTTTCCTTGCCCCTGACAATGGCGCTCTGAGCTTGGTTATCCAAGATGGCGACGTGGATGAACTGTGCGCCATAAGCAATGAGGCGTTCTTCTTGAAGCCGCTGAGCAACACATTCCACGGCAGGGATATCTTTGCCCCCGTAGCGGCCCACCTGTCAAAAGGCTTGGATATGGCCCGGTTGGGCCCAAAGATCAGGCTTTCTGACATGGTCACACTCGATCTTCCCGCCCCTTTTCTATCTGCCAGGCACGAGTTGGTCGGCAAGATCTTGTCCATTGACGCCTTCGGCAACCTGGTCACCAACATTGATCAGGAGACGTTCATGAGATTTGCACACAGGCAGGAGCCTGAAGACGCGGTTATCACGCTGGGAAGATCCAAGATCCAAGGGGTGTCCACATCCTATGACTCAGTGAAAACCGGCTCTCCAGTGGCTGTGTTTGGAAGCCGGAAGCTCCTTGAGATTGCAGTGAACCAGATGGATGCCCGCACCTGTTTTAAGGCCCGTGTGGGACAGACCATCAAAGTGAAGCTCCCCGCACCCAAGGACGGGGCGTCCCGGTAAGAAGGCAGAACATTTTTGTGGGAGAAAACACGATTAGCCTTTGACAGGGTGTTCCCCAGATTCCTTTGAGCGGCCAAAAAACGTTTTAGGCCAAGCGAGAAGGGCGGTTGGGAAACAGCCTGTCAAGGACCTCACCTCACGACGAGGGTCTTGAAAACCTGGACGCGGGTACAGCCATCAAGGTGACCATGGCCTTGGAGACAAGTTGCTCTCGCCCTCCGGATATAGAGAACACCTCAGACTCTGAAACGATGATCTTTTTGCCATTGCTAATGACCCGTGAACGACAGACAATCGCCTCTCCTGTCGCTGGTTTAAAGTAATTGATCTTGAACTCGATGGTCAAGATACGAAATTCCTCAGAAACGGTTGTGTAGGCAGCATATCCGGCTGTATGGTCAGCCATGGTGGCGATCACCCCCGCATGGACAAAACCATCCTGCTGCCTGTGGTCTGGACCGATCTTAAGACTGGCCTCAAACTGCCCATAGGCCACCTGATCCACCTCAAATCCGCAGTAAGCAGGAAATCCCTGGATATAGTCCCTTTTCAAGAAATCGAATCTGTCCTGGTTCATTCAGCCTCCCCCAGATCCATGCGACCAAGCACGAAGTCGTCAAAACTGACAGACTCGTAAAAAGTGTTTTGCGAACGACATTGAGCATTTTGGGATAAAGGCACATGAGATATTCAGCGTTAATAAATGCTAACTGTTTGAGGGTGTTAGCCCGAGTTTTAGCATTTTAGCCGAATATCTTAAGGGCCCCCAAAATGTTCACGGAGTGAGTAAAATCGACTTTTTACGAAACCATCATAATTGAAAAACAGCTTTAACTGGATAGTGATCCGAAGGGTAGATGCCGTCGACCGGGTCGTGAAGCACCTCGCACCCTTGAAGTTGAAGGGGGCCGCGATAGAGAATCCAGTCGATATACCCGCCCGTGGGTTCTCCAGTGAAGTGATGAAAGGTGCTGGGATAAGGCGCTGTATGGGTCTCTCTAAAGTTCAACCCCTTGGCTCCATCCACCTCTTGGCCTATGAACCATTGATAACACGGACTTTCGGGTGTGGCATTAAAATCGCCCATGACGATTGCGGGAACCTCTCCGGGAAAGGAGGCGAGCTGTTCCTTAATCACTCGGGCCGCCCCCATCTGGGCAGGGGTCTCAAAATCAAAGTGGGTGTTAATACATACCAAGGCCCGGTTATTGATGTGGAAAAGTCCGAGGGTGCCCTGCCGAGGGAACTGGCTTCCAAAGGAACGACTTGGGATACGGGGCGTCTCACTTAGAAAAAACTGGACCTGCTCCTTGCAAAGAATGCTGCTTCGATAAAAAAGGATATTATCCTGCCAGAATTCTGGTGCAGGGCTCCGTCTTCCTATGTAGACGTAATCGGAAAGGTTATCCGCCAAGAAATCGATCTGAAAATCATTGGCCTCTTGGGTGGCAATGAAATCAGGATGTTGGCTTTGAAACAGCTTGAGCACACTTGCTTTCCGACATTCCCACCCATTCGGCCCATCGTCGGCAAGGCCAAAACGTAAGTTTAGGGACATGACCGAGAGTTCTCTCATGGGACCTCACCCTGCATACAGGACAGGGAGGTACGCTTTTATGTCTATCCGAGTCTGCCCAAAGTTATCAAAGGTGACATCGTTGAAAGGAAGGCCCTCCTCACGGCGGATGATTTCGAAAATTTCAAGATAGTTCAGCACGATCCTTTCCTTCCACTTTAGTGCCAGTTGGTCTGCCATATTGCGGATGCCGGATTTGTCCCCCTCGATTTCCAGGAACACACCATAGGGCATGGTGTCAATGAGGAGCTTTGTGTCTCTGAGAGTAAAGGTCTCACGCCACTTCTCATAGGTTTGCGCCGGATGAAAGCCAAGGCCTTCCAGAATAGCGCGGCAAGTGTCAAAATCGTCCACTTCCATCTCCAGCTCCCGGTGTATCTTAAAATCCTCATCAAGGGCCGGTGGGAGTGATTTAAAGGTCAACCTGATCCGGTCGTCTTTTCTGAGCCTCAAAAGGATGCCTTGATCTTTTAGGCTCTTTGCTCCATCTTCAAAGCGGGTGTTGGTTTCGAAAACCCGGCTACAAGGCGTCGCACCCAGGGAGAGAATAAGGTTACGCGTAGCATCCACTCCAGGAAGATGAAACTTCACCTCGATTTCGAGAGGATTCTCCAGCAGCATGGTCAGGGGTTATGATTAGAGGAAAGATGTATTTTTAATGTATAATCTATTGAAAATATAAAAAA
>JASFPF010000032.1:0-9015 GCA_050116135.1 Deltaproteobacteria bacterium
CGAAATCATCGGCGACGATACAACAACATCGCTCAAACGAGGTGTCTTTTTCCCCTTGAGCTATGTGGGTCGGTGGGTCACCCCAGGCCTCTCCGCCTTCTACCGCTTTGGCGTAGGGGTCCAAGAGTATATTCTCTTTATTGAACCAGTGTCCTTGCCCTTGGGGATCAAAGGGCCCATCGGCTCGGTACCCGTAGCGCAGGGACGGGTCGACACCCACGACCAGAATATGCCATATATCCCCGGTCCTATGGATGTTGGGATCCAACGCGATTTCAGCGATGGCCTCCCGTTGACCCTTCCTAAAAAGGACCAGGCTGAGGGATGTGGCGTTTCGAGAAAAGACCGCAAAATTCACCCCCTCAGGTGTCTTGGTGGCGCCTAGAGGGAGGGGCTTTCCTTTTTGAGATTTAAATCGTGCCAAAATGTTTACTCCTCGTTGCTATGCCTAATATCGGCAAGGAAAAGAAGCCCCAGGGATCATTCTTCAAGCCGCCCCTCATGCTGGCTGCCGCCTAAAAGCTCTCTTCGCGGCCTCGAACAGATCGAGCACCAGGCTCAAGAGGGCAGGCACCAGAAAAATAGTAAAGACGGTAGATACCAGTAGGCCGCCAACTACCACACTTCCCAGACCGCGATAGAACTCTGAGCCCGCCCCCGGGGTAAGGACAAGAGGCATCATCCCGAACACACTGGTCACCGTGCTCATGTATATGGGTCGGATTCTGGAACGCACCGATTCGCGTATCGCTTCCCGGGGTAGCATGTGACCGTCCCGGATATTGTTGAGGGCCTGATGGACGATGAGAATGGCGTTATTGACCACCACCCCCACAAGGATCACGAAACCGAGCATGGTGACAATGTCGAGGGGCTGATAGGCAATGAACACATTCACCAGCAGGAGGCCCACAAACCCGCCAGCCGCCGCCAGAGGCACGCTGAACATGATGACGAAGGGATAAAAAAAGTTCTCAAAGAGCGCAGACATGAGGAGGTAGCTGATGACAAGCGCCAAAATCACATTCCACTGGAGCGCGAGCCGTGTTCGGGTCAGATCGTCGGCCGTGCCACTCAAGTCAATTCGGTAGAGGCTTCCCAGCCGTCCGCTCGCTTTGATCGGTTCTACGATCTGATCCTTCACCGTGGCCATGGCGGTTTCCAGAGGGACCTCCGTGGGGGGAATGACTTGAATCGTAATAGCCCGCTCAGAGTTGATGTGGTTGATCTGGGTCGGTCCTTCCTCTAGGCGGACATCTGCTACAGAGCCAAGAGTCACCCTTTCACCCCTGGGGGTCTGCACAAGGAGATTCGCCAAGTCCTGCGTCCGCTCCAAGCGTCTTTCTTCGCCCTTTACGACTAGATCGATCTCCTCACCCAGGAGCCGGTACTGACTCGCGATGGCCCCGTCCACGAGGGCGTCTACGGTCCTGCCCAGATCGGACGTGGTCATGCCCACTCTAGTGAGGCGATCCCGGTCAGGGATCACCCGCATTTCCGGGTTTCCCAGGTCCAAGCTGGGTATGGGACGCACTTGAGCCCCTGGAATGAGCTGCATGGCCTGGCCGAAAATTTCTCCTCCCAGGGCAAGGAGAGACGCCAGCTCCGGCCCCTTGATCTCTATTTCAATGGATCGGCCTTCTCCAATGCCCGTGGCAAAAAGACTCGGCTGCTGGACAATGGCAATCATCCCCGGGATCTTTTTCAGCACACCGTACACGTAGGGAAGGAGCTCGCGGGTTCTTTCCTGCACCTTGGAGACAATCCCCATAAAGACCTGCTGCCCAAAGGCTACGTAAAAGAAATTGCTCACGGAAGGCAAATTCAACCTCTTGGCTGCCTCGCTTTCTCCATCGTGAGAAATCAGGGGCAGGACATCTTTTTCCACGGTCCTGCCGATATCCTGGAGCTCTTCTAAGTTGTAGCCCGGTGGGGGCAAAAGAATGCCGAAAAGGATTTCCCGATTGCCTTCCGGCAGGTACTCTGTCTTGGGCATGAGGAACCAGGCCATGCCGATGGCGAGGGCTGTCATCACCACGGCCAGTCCCAGGCGCCTGGATACCTTGCCGCACATCCAATAGATAAACCGAGCCACGCCGTCAGTAATGGCCGGGGCCCAACGATAGGGAGACCACGACCTGCGAGAAGGTTCTTTGGGTTTCACTTTTCCCAGGATCTTCGAAGACAGGCTCGGGATCACCGTCATAGAGACCAGGAGACTGAGCCCCACCGCACTGCTGATGGCGATGGCGATGTCCCTAAAGAGCTGGCCTGCCTCTTCCTGCACAAAGAGGATGGGCACAAAGACTGCGATGGTGGTGAGCGTGCTGGCCAGCACGGCACCCCATACCTCCACGGTGCCGTCATAGGCGGCCTGAACGCGAGGTTTACCCATTTCCCGATGCCGAAAGATGTTCTCAAAGACGACAATAGAGTTATCTACCACCATGCCGATAGCGAAGCTCATCCCCGCCAGGCTCACCACATTGATGTTCCGCCCAAAGAGGGTCATGACCAGAAAGGTACCCACCACGCTGATGGGGATGGCCAGAGAGATGATGAGGGTACTGGTAAGATTTCTCAGAAAAACCAGGAGGACAATGATGGCGAGGCAGCCGCCCACATAGATATTTTGCTTCACCAGCTGAATCGCACTATAAATATAGTTGGTTTCGTCATAGGCCTGGATGAATTCCAGGTGCCGATCCTTCAGGATGCCCTCATTCAATTCTACCAACGCTTCCTTGACCTGCTTCATCACCACTAGGACATTGGATCCCGTTTCCCGGACCGCGTTCATGACAATGGTGGGAACTCCCTCGTGTCTCACCACCACATCAGGGTCGGCATAACCCAAGGCGACCCGGGCCACATCTTGTACGGTCACGGGTGCCCCATTGATTCGCTTGATAATTACCTTGGCCGCATCCTCAGGGGTTTCATATTCCCCTACCGTACGGGCAATATACCGCCGTTTCCCTTCATCAAAGTCCCCTGCGCTGATATTCTTGTTTTCCACGTCCAGAGCCCGCATCAGTTCAGGGATGGTTACCTCCCTGGCCGCCAGGGCATCGGAATCCACGATCACTTGAAGTTCCCGCTCTTGACCCCCATAGATGTTGGAAGAGGCCACACCGGCAATCCGCTCCAGCCGAGGCTTCACATATTCGTCGCAAAAATCGTACTCATGGCTCAGGGTCCCTTCATATCCCTTCGTTGCCCGTAGAATCATCCAGGCAATCGCCTGTTCCCGCCGGCCCCCTGACTTGATGATCGGCTTGTCCATCTCGTCAGGATATTGCTTCACCTGGTCCAGCTTGTTAGAGACCTTTAACAGGGCGGCATCCGGATCAATCCCGATGTCAAACTGGAGGTTGATGTAGGCAGAGCCGTCCAAACTCTCACTCTTCATCTCCTTGAGGCCTTCAACATTTTTGAGCTCATCTTCCTGCACATCGACGACCTCCCGCTCTACCTCGACGGGGCTCGCTCCGCGCCACACGGTTTCTACGGAGATCTCCGGCTTGTCAACATTGGGCGTGAGCTGGATGGGGATTCGAAAAAGAGAAATGAGGCCGAACATGACGAGCAGGATCACCCCAACGGTGACCGTGACAGGCTTTTTTATGGACAGGTCGACAAGCTTCATGGCGGTCGATTACTCCAAGACTTGCACCGGCTGGCCTGGCCGGAGGCGTTCATTGCCTCTGATGACCACCCGATCTCCGGGGTTAATTGCCCCCTCCACCGCCACATTGCCGTCATAATACCCAGTTACTGTGACAGGCACCGGCTGAACCACCGTGCTCATCACCAAAAAGACAACGCGATTTGCTCCGGCCGTCACAATGGCATCCTTTGGCACCAAAAGGGCGTTTTTCTTTGTTCCGAGGTCAAAGGCCGCCCTGACCTCCATACCGCTTTTGATCTTGAAGCCTGGGTTTGGCAGGGTCACTCGCACCGGGAAGGTACGGGAATTCGGATCTCCCTCAGGCAGGATGGCGGCGATCTTGCCAATCACGGTTTCACCAGGAAGGCTTTCCACTGCTACCCGCACCGCGCTTCCGGGCGACAGCTTCACCACATAGCGTTCTGGGACATCCACGGTGATCCGTATGTGGCCCAGATCAACAAGGGTGACCACCTCCCGCGGCCCGCCCACCGGCAACCACTCTCCCACCTGGGTATGCTCTTTGGCCACAAAACCTGCAAAAGGGGCCCGCACTGTCTTGTTCTGAATCTCGTCTTTAAGAAGGTCAATTTGAGCTTCAGCGCCCCGGAGTTCTTGCTCGAGAGACTGCTGGCTATACAAGGCCTCATCATATTTTCTCGCTGCGATGCTATCGGTATCTTTGAGTTCCCTGTACCGGACCAGTTCCTTCTCTGCAAACATCAAATTGGCTCGAACTCTCTCTTTGGTCGCTGTGGCTGCCTGCAGGCGTATGAGAACATCCGTGGTTGTGAGTCTGACAAGGACCTCCCCTTTCTTGACAAAGTCCCCCTCTCGGACGGGGAAATCCTCGACCAACCCAGAGGCCTCAGCGGCGACCATGCTGCGAGCAATCGCTTCGGTGGTACCCACCAAGGTGATCTGTTCTGAGACAGTCTCTTGAATGACAGGTGCCACCTGAACTGGGACGGGTGGTGGCCCTTGCGGTTTGGTGCTTGTGTCTTGTCCATGCAAGATCGTACTTATCAGCAAAAGGGAAAATAATGCGACTAAGGTCGCATAAAAAATGAACTTCCTACGGTACGTTTGCTCCATAAATTCGTTCCTTGATTTTGACGGTTTCGTAAAAAGTCGATTTTACTCTCTCCGTGAACATTTTGGGGGCCCTTGTGATATTCAGCTAAAATGCTAAAACTCGGGCTAACACCCTCAAACAGTTAGCATTTCTTTACGCTAAACATTTCAAGTGCCTTTCTCACAAAATGCTCAATGTCGTTCGCAAAACACTTTTTACGAGCCTGTCTGTTCTATCCAAGGCCAATATCCACCTCACTTGTTTCCGCCGCCCTCACACATCTGTAGATTTGCTCGATTTGCAGGCCTAAGACACCTATTTGGGCCGACTGACTTGTGATGAGGCAGGCGATCCTCAGCGCAGGCTGCCAACGTAGCGATCTTCCAAGAGATGGTTGGCGATAACGACTCGCTGGATTTCTGAGGTCCCCTCGTAGATGGTGAAAACGCGGGCATCTCTGTAGAAGCGCTCCACAGGATATTCTTTAATATAACCATATCCTCCGTGAATTTGCAAGGCTTTGGCTGTGACGTCGTTGACCATCTCAGAGGCGAACAGTTTGGCGATGGAGGCTTGCATGGTGTACCTTTCTCCCCTGTCCTTTTTGGCCGCAGCAGCAAAGGTGAGTTGCCGGGCAGCCTCTAGTTCTGTGGCCATGTCTGCCAACATCCAGCGGAGCCCTTGAAACTTCGAAATCGGTTGTCCAAATTGCTCCCGCTCCTTGGCATAGGAAACAGCCGCATCCAGGGCAGCTTGGGCCAAGCCCACAGACTGAGCAGCGATGCCTATTCGGCCCCCGTCCAGGGCGGTCATAGCGATCTTGAAGCCATCTCCTTCTTCTCCCAGTAGATTGTCAGCGGAGATTAGGCAATCTTCGAAAACAAGATCGGTCGTATCAGAGGCACAGAGCCCCATTTTCTGTTCGGTCTTTCCCACCGTAAAACCTGGTGTTCCCTTCTCGACAATAAATGCGCTGATCCCTTTATGCCGTTTGGTCTTGTCGGTTTTGGCTGTGACGATGATCACGCCAGCATTTTCCCCCGACGTGATGAAACGTTTTGTGCCATGGATGATGTAGTGATTTCCATCACGCCGAGCCCAGGTGACTTGGCTGACAGGGTCTGATCCTGCATGGGGTTCGGTTAAGGCAAAGGCGCCAATGACCTCGCCTGTAGCCAGTGGTTTCAAATAGGCTTGTTTCTGTTCTTCAGTTCCAAATCGGTTAATCGTCTCACAAACGATGGAGTTGTGCACAGACATGACAACAGCCGTGGATGCACAAGCATATGCCACTTCCTGAAGGGCCAATACGTAGCTCAACGTATCTGCCCCAGCTCCTTTGTATTCAGGCGGGACCATCATGCCCATGAGGCCCAATTCTCCCATCTTTCTAAGATTTTTGGCTGGAAATTCCTTGGTCTGGTCGCGCTCCATCGCTGTGGGGAGCAGAACCTCCCGGGCGAAGTCCCGGACCATGGTTTGAATCATAATTTGCTCGTCAGTCAGCTTAAAGGGCATGAATAACTCCCAGCTCATCTGTGGGTTACGGCGTATAGATGATAACCAAAAGCTCTGCCTTCTTTTTGCCAATATTTTTTAGCTGGTGCCTAATCCCCGAGTTAAAATGGACGGATTCGTCGTCATTCAAGGTGTTCACGTGGTCTCCGACCGTCACCTCGATACGTCCGGTCAAGACGTAGACAAACTCTTCCCCCTCATGTTGGTACCCTACGCCTTTGTGATCCGTCATGGCATCTATGGTCACGCGGAACGCCTTCAGATGTTTGTTTTCCGCACCAGGGGTCAGGGTGGTGTAAGCATAGTTTTCAGTGCGCTTCTTGTATTGCTTAATGCGTTGTTTGGCCGCCGACCGCTCCTCTTTGAGCAATAATCCTGAGTCGATTTCCAGAGCCCGCGATATTTGTAACAATGTCCCAACAGGTGGCATGACCTTGCCGCCTTCAATCTTTTTCAGGTAATCTATACTGCAGCCCGTATCATTAGCCACCTGATTCAACGTTACCTTTTTCTTCTTTCGGACCTTTTTGATCCTTTCCCCTACAGCCGGGGCATCGGTTTTCCTTTTTCTGGGCATTAGGAACCTCCCTGAGAGTAACACCTTAAATGCTCAGATGTTTCTAGCGCTCACTAACAGCCTCAAAGAGTTACACGCACCTGAGAATTTGATTGCTGTTTGCGCCTCTCTTGAACTTCAATTGAGCGAAAAAGGAGTAATCTTCCAGGCTTTTTTGAGCGGTCATTAAAACGGTTTTTGCTAACCAATCTTGGCGAAGTGCAAGAGATGGGCTTTGAACTGTCTGAGCCCAAAGGGCGAGTTTTCAAAGCCCCTGGAGCGAGCCTTAGATTGATCAAAAACCGGTTTAGACAAAGCGAAAATAAGCTTGGACGATCTCCCTGTTCTTCAAAGAGCTGAAGCGTTATTTTTGATAAAACCCTTTCATTTTGTCTGCCAAGAGTTGATCGCACAGTGTAAATGGGTCCATTCTCTTCTGGACAACATTGTCGATCATTTGTTCAAATGTCTCAGAATTTTCAAAGTCTTGCACAATGTCTGCGACCACGGTCTCCTTGATGGTGTCTATGATCTCCCTTAAAGCCCTTTTTCTCAAGTGTTCCTGGAGGTGTCTTTTGGCATGAGCAAATAGGAACGCCTTGTGAGTCTCTATTTCCGACAACAGCTCCGACACACCCAGGTTTCGAATCGCCTCTGTGGCAACAATAGGTGGTCGCCATTGTCCCTCAGAGTTTCCCTGAGTGCTCATAGCAAGCATGGCTTCGAGTTCACTGACGGTTTTCTTCAGACCTTCCCGGTCCGACTTGTTGACAACGAAGATGTCAGCCACCTCCAAGATGCCTGCTTTTATGGCCTGAATGTCGTCTCCCATGCCAGGGATGAGCACGATGATGGTTGTGTGCGCTGTTGTCACGATGTCCACCTCATCCTGGCCCACGCCCACGGTTTCCACCAGAATAATCTCTTTGCCCATAGCATCCAAGACGTCGATAACATTGCGCGTGGAACGGGTCAAACCCCCAAAATGGCCTCGGGTGGCCAGGCTCCGGATAAATACTTCCGGGTCTGTGCCATGGCGCTGCATCCGAACCCGATCTCCCAGGATGGCACCACCGGAGAAGGGGCTGGTGGGGTCCACAGCCAGAACCCCTAAGCTCTTTTCGGCCCCCCTGTAGGCCTCAATCATCTGGTCAACCAGGGTGCTTTTCCCAACACCGGGAAAGCCGCTGATGCCAATGACATAGGCACCGCCAGTGTGCGGATAGAGGGCCTTTAAAACCTCCCGAGAAGAGGTCATACCGTCATCGATATCTCGAATCAACTTGGCTGCTGTGCGGACATCGCCAGCAAGGATCCTGTCGACCGTGTCTTGGACATCAACTTGCATCGGGTGATCCCTTAGACTGCTAGCTGCAATCCCTCCTGAGCCATCACAACGGTACAAGTCTGGTTGCCGCGTTTCAACTCCAAATACTTGCGTGCTCCCTGAAACTTGTCATGGAGAGTATGATCATCGTGGGTGGGTTCATGATGGAAGAGAACTAGGGTCTCGACATGGGCCCGAAGGGCCATGTCAACAGCCGTCAGGGGAGAACTGTGTCCCCAATCTTCCTTTCTGACGGCCTCCCTAACCGTGTATTGGGCATCAAATACGGCAACCTTGGCCTGGGAAAAGAATGCGATGAATTCTTCCTGATCGGATCCCGAGAGACTGTTGAGGGCCGTATCCGTGGCATACACAAAAGCCGCTCCTTGTTTTTCGACCCGGTAGCCAAAGGAGCCGCCCGGATGTCTCAGCCTCATATTAGAAATGCTCAGGTCATCGATCTTGATGGTTTTTCCTTCATCAAGACAGAAGAATTCAATGTCAGCTTCCATGGCTTCGAGTGAGACCGGAAAATACGCAGAGGCCTGTTGTGCCTTGAAACGTTCCTCAACGTCAGGAAAGGGGCTGTAAAGCATAATGCGATTCCCTGGCACAAAGGCTGGAAGGAAAAAGGGGAAGCCATGTATGTGGTCCCAGTGGGTATGACTCAAGAACAAATGAGCCGTTCCGGCGCCCTGGCCGAACATGCCCGCCATCAGGTCCATGCCAAGCATCCTGATCCCTGAGCCTGCATCAAAGATGATAGTCGTATCCCCAGCCTGCAACTGGACACAGGAGGTGTTGCCCCCGTATGTTCCTTTTATGTGCGGGGGAAGCCCATCAACGTACTGCTCCACGGCGCGGTCATC
>JASFPF010000033.1:0-8935 GCA_050116135.1 Deltaproteobacteria bacterium
AAGGAAGGGGCCAATCCCTTTTTTGAGAGGATTCCTCACATTGTTCAGGAGGAGATGGAAAAGGTGGGGGCCTTGGTGGGTCGTTCATACAATCTTTTTGATTATGTCGGAGACCCTGAAGCGGATAGGATCATCATATCCATGGCATCCAGCTGTGATGTGATCGAGGAGACTGTCCATTACCTAAACGGGCTGGGCGCAAGAGTCGGACTCATCAAAGTTCGGCTGTATCTGCCTTTTTCAAAAGAACACTTCCTGAGGGCCCTTCCGGTCACCGGCAAAAGAATAGCGGTCCTGGACCGGACCAAGGCACCGGGGGCACTGGGTGAACCCCTCTACCAGGATGTCTGCACGATCTTTCAGGAAAAAGCAGAGATCCCGGTCATTGTAGGAGGCCGTTATGGGCTGGGAAGCAAGGATTTTACCCCCACCATGGTCAAGGCCGTGTTTGACAATCTCCGCTCATCAGCTCCCAAGAATCACTTCACGGTGGGCATTGTAGACGATGTATCACACACGTCTCTTGGCCTTGGCGAGGAAATCCATCCAACCGCCGAAGGGACCGTACGATGCAAGTTCTGGGGGCTTGGTGCCGATGGGACCGTTGGGGCCAATAAAAACGCCATCAAGATCATTGGTGAAAACACGGATATGTTTGCACAGGCCTATTTTTCCTATGATGCCAAGAAGTCTGGGGGGATTACCATTTCCCATCTCAGGTTTTCGCCTCAGAAGATCCAGTCTCCCTACCTGTTGACCCAGTCTGACTTTATTGCCTGTCATAATCCCGCATTTGTCACCCAGTACGAGATTCTGGAGGGGATCAGGGAAGGAGGCTCCTTTCTCCTGAACTCTCCATGGACACTGAAAGAGATGGAAACAAAGCTGCCCGATCATATGAAAAGGACCATCGCCCAAAAGAAACTTAGCTTTTACAATATTGATGCTGGAAAGATTGCCACCCAAGTGGGGCTGGGCGGCCGCATCAACATGGTCATGCAGGCGGCGTTTTTCCATATCGCAAAAGTGATTTCATCCCAAGAGGCCTTGAAGTACATCAAGGAGGCCATCAAAAAGACCTACGGCAAAAAGGGCGAGAAAGTTGTTCAGATGAACATAAATGCCGTGGATAAGGCCATAGGTGCCCTGAAAAAGATCAAGGTGCCGAAAACGTGGGCCACGGCCGGCCACGAAGCCTACATGGAAGCTGATGCACCTGAGTTTGTGAACGAGGTCATGAGGCCCATGCTGGCCCAACAGGGAGACAAGCTTCCAGTGAGCGCCTTTAGCCCGGACGGCATCTTTCCTACTGCCACAACGAAGTATGAAAAAAGAGGCATTGCCATCAATGTACCCGAGTGGATTCCGAAAAACTGCATACAGTGTAATCAATGCGCCTTTGTTTGTCCCCATGCCGTCATCCGGCCGGTCCTGGCGCGGGAGGCAGACCTTAAGAAAGCCCCGAAAGGCTTTGTCTCTTTGAAGGCCTTGGGGACGGAGTTCAAGGGATTAAGGTTCCGGATTCAGGTCAGTCCCCTTGATTGTACGGGTTGCGGGAACTGTGCCGATATCTGTCCGGCCAAGAAAAAGGCCCTGGTCATGCGACCACTGGCCACGCAAACAGAAGTTCAGGTGCCCAATCACAAGTTTTCTACCCAACTGCCTGTCTTGGGTGATGTGGTTCCTGCCACTTCGGTCAAAGGGAGCCAGTTTCGACAGCCCCTATTTGAGTTTTCAGGGGCTTGTGCGGGGTGTGGTGAGACCCCTTACATAAAAGTTGTCACGCAACTTTTTGGTGATCGCATGATGATCGCCAATGCGACAGGTTGTTCCTCTATCTACGGCGGCTCTGCACCAAGTTGTCCCTATACGGTGAATGAAGAAGGACATGGTCCTGCATGGGCCAATTCCCTTTTCGAGGACAACGCAGAGTACGGCTTTGGCATGGAGTTGGGTGTAACGCAGAGGCGAGAGAAGCTCGCTGACCTTGTGCGAGAGGCCATGAAGACTAAGCTTTCAAAAGAACTGAAAGACGCCTGCAAGATGTGGCTGGCCAACATGTATGATGGGGAAAAATCCAAAGAATATGGCCGCAAGATAGAAGAGCTGGCCGAACTTGAGACCCTCGATCAAGAAGGACCTGCCAATGCCTTGCTTTGTGAAATCCTTGATCGAAGTGATTACCTTGTCAAGAAATCGATCTGGGTCATTGGTGGTGATGGCTGGGCCTATGACATCGGTTACGGCGGATTGGACCATGTGGTTGCTATGGGTCATGACATCAATGTGCTGGTCTTAGATACAGAGGTCTATTCCAATACAGGTGGTCAGTCTTCCAAGGCAACGCCCACGGGCGCTGTGGCCAAATTTGCAGCAGGTGGCAAACCGACGCGCAAAAAGGACTTGGGTAGGATGGCCATGACTTATGGTTATGTGTACGTGGCATCTGTGGCCATGGGTGCCAATAAGAATCAACTCATGAAAGCGCTGGTTGAGGCCGAGAGCTATCAGGGCCCCTCTTTGATCATTGCCTACGCGCCATGTATCAATCACGGCATCAACATGGGCCGGAGCCAACATGAGGAGAAACGGGCTGTGGAGGCCGGTTACTGGGTTCTGTATCGATATGATCCCAGACGCAAAGAGGCGGGGGAGAATCCCTTCATGCTCGATTCCAAAGAGCCAAAAGGTGATTTTCAGGAATTTCTCATGGGCGAGGTACGCTATTCCAGCCTCACAAGGACCTTTCCAGAAAACGCCAAATCCCTTTTCCAAAAGGCCGAGGAGGATATGAAGGAACGATACGAGGCCTATAAGCAAATGGCAGGTAACGGGGCAGGTGAAAAGGCAAAGCCCAAAGCGCAAAGCTGAAGGCTTCAAACCTGACGTGATTATACAGGCCGCCTGGGAGCGTGAGCCGGGCGGCTTTTTTTTGATCGGTTTTGTTATCGTTTTCGTGTCTTAACTGAAGCATGAAACACACCATTACATTTGAACCAGACAAGGTTTCTATCCGCGTTGACCATGGCACGAACCTGCTGGAGGCGGCCCTTGAGGCGGGTGTGCACATCAACGCTTCGTGCGGTGGACAAGGTGTTTGCGGCAAGTGCCGCATCATTATGGAGTCAGGAGAGGTTGATAGCGAAAAGACAGAAAACATCAGTCAGGAAGAATATGAACAGGGATGGCGACAGGCCTGCAAAACCTTTGTCCTTTCCGACTGCACGGTGCAGATTCCCGTTGAGTCCAGGGGCCTTAAACGGGTCGTGGCCCAGAAGCTCGACATGGGCAAGGCGGACCGGAAAATCTCTGCCCTTCAGACCATCCCTTTGGCCGAGGGCTGGCCGCTTGAACCCATGACCATGAAGGTGCCGGTTCAACTCGCCCCACCCACGTTAAAGGATAATGCCAGCGATTTGACCCGCCTCTCCAAGGCCCTGAAGCAACAGCATCATATTGATAACTTGTCTGTCGATATTCGATGTCTCAGGACCATTCCACAGATTCTGAGAGCCAGTGACTGGTCTATCACAGCCACCCTTATGGCGGCACAAGAACCGGAGACCGTTTCATCCCTGCAGGATAAAGGTCCCACACTGAAACTGGTGCGTTTGGAACCTGGTGATACCTCAAGCCAGAACCTTGCCGTGGTCCTGGACATTGGAACGACCACCGTTTGCGCTGAGCTTCTGGATCTCAAGACAGGCGCTGTTATGGCGGAGACCGCTGAATATAACAGGCAAGCTCAACATGGCGAAGATGTGATAACCCGTATCGTGTATGCCCAAAAACCTAAGGGCAGAGCAAAGCTGCAGTCTCTGGTGGCATCCTCTGTGAATCAGGTGATTGACGAAGCTTTAGAGCAAACTGGAAGCTTGAAAAGAAGTATTGCGTGCATCGCTTGTGCTGGCAACACGACGATGACCCATCTGCTCTTGGGGCTGGAGACACGCTATATTCGTGAAGCACCGTACGTTCCCATAGCCAGTTTCATGCCATTGGTGTGGGCGTCAGATGTTGGCATTGATATCCCCGATTGTGTGCAGCTTTTCAGTTTTCCTTCGGTGGCGAGTTATGTGGGGGGCGACATTGTTTCTGGCATACTCGGCTCTGGTGTGTTTCAGAAAAAGGAACTCACCCTCTACATGGACATTGGCACCAACGGGGAGATCGTTTTGGGAAACCGCGATTGGCTGGCGTGCGCGGCGTGTTCCATGGGCCCTGCCTTTGAGGGGGGCGGCATCCAACACGGCATGCGGGCTGACCAGGGAGCTATTGAAGGTTTTCACATCAATCCAGTGTCCCTGGAGCCTATGGTCATCACGGTTGGAAGAAAAAAGCCCCGAGGCATTTGTGGGTCTGGCCTCATCAGTGTTTTAGCGGAGTTACTATCGGCTTGTGTCATCGACCGCAGCGGCAAGTTTATTCCCGAACTCCCCTCGGATCGGATCCGGCCGGGACGGTTCGGCCATGAGTATGTGTTGGCATGGGCTGAAGACGCAGGCACAGGGCGCGATATTGTGATCACGGAGGTCGACATTGAAAACCTGATTCGTGCCAAAGGAGCGCTTTTTGCCGGATGCCTGACGCTTCTTGAGAGCCTGTCCTTTTCTTTTGATGACCTGGATCGGGTGATTATCGCCGGCGCTTTTGGTCGATACATCAATATTGAGAAAGGGAAACGGATCGGCCTGTTTCCAGAGATCCCTGTTGAAAAGTTTCATTTTCTGGGAAACGGATCCCTGCTGGGATCACGATTGTTGTGTCTTTCCAGAGGGATGGTTGGTGAGATAGAACGGATTGCCAAAATGATGACCCATATTGAGCTGAGCGACAACCAATCCTTTATGGATAAATATATGGGCGCCCTTTTTCTTCCCCACACAGAAGACGGCTTTTTCCCTGATGTGATTAAATCCTTAGAAGTAAACTGCCAAATGATCCGTGACGAAAGGAAGACTGCATGACAATGACCATTGCCATGGCCGGCAAAGGCGGCACCGGTAAGACCACGATTGCAGGTCTTCTCATCAAGTTTCTTCTAAAGAGGGGCGTCAAGCCCATCCTGGCGGTGGATGCGGACCCCAATGCAAACTTAAACGAGGTCCTTGGCCTTAAGGTAGAGACCACTCTGGGCGAGGCCAGGGAGGGGATTAAGGATGGCGTGCCCACTGGTATGACCAGGGATATCTACATGGAATATAAGATTGAGGAGGCCCTGGTAGAAAGCCAGGGGTATGACCTGGTGGTCATGGGTCGTCCGGAAGGCCCGGGTTGTTATTGCCATGCCAACACGCTGCTTTCCGGTTACATGGAAAAGCTGTGCGGAAACTACCGCGTTGTGCTCATGGACAATGAGGCAGGTATGGAACACATCAGTCGGCTGGTGGCTCGCCGCGCTGATATCTTGCTCATTATATCTGACCCGACACAACGGGGCATCCTGGCAGCCAAACGGATTCGCGATCTTACCAGAGAGCTGAAGCTTGACATCAAAAAGGACCACGTGATCATAAACCGTGTCACTGGCGAGTTGCCTGCTGCCATCAGGGCCGAAGTAGAAGCAGCTAGGCTCCACCTGGCGGGATGCGTGCCGGAAGACCCGTTAGTCACCCGCTATGATGCGGAGGGACGGCCCACAGTCGAATTGCCGGATGATGCAGACGCGGTGCAGGCGCTAAATGGCATTTTTGAAGCCATTATACCCTAACCTGCACAAGCCAGAACCAAAAAAGCAAAATTGTCACGAAAGCACGAAGGGACACGAAAACGCGAAAAAAAGATCCCCTGAAAGGACTTCGTGTCTTCGTGCTTTCGTGGTTATCTCTTAGTTTTCTGCCAAAAAAAACCACAAATTCAATGACCAACGGGTTAATTGATTTACTACGCGGCGCACAATTGCCTATTCTATCCTTCCTTGGCGCTCTTTGCGGAGCGAAGCGGAGCTGAGTTCATGCTTCGGGAACTCTCTATAAGAAACTTCGCTATCATTGACGATCTTTCCATCAGCTTTGAAAAAGGCCTCACCGTATTGACCGGGGAGACGGGCGCTGGAAAATCGATTATCATCAATGCCGTCAATCTCCTCCTGGGAGGCCGTGCCTCCCCTGAACTGATTCGGACCTCTGAGGACACTGCTGACCTGGAGGCCCTGTTTGAGGTCCCTCCCGAGAGCCCCGCAGCCAGGACCGCCCATGAACGGGGGGTTGATCTGGCAGAGGGTCTATTGGTGCGTCGAGTCATCCAGAGAAATGGCCGTCACAAGGTCTATATCAACGGACGGCTCGCCACGACGCAGATGCTTTCCAGCATCAACGAGCAGCTTGCAAGCATAGCCGGTCAACATGCCCACCAAAGTCTGCTAAAACCAGAATACCACCTCTTGGTCCTGGACCAGTTTGACGGATTGTCCAAACTTCGGGGCGAGGTGGCTGGATATTATCATGACCTCCTTCCCTTGATCAGGAGGCTGGGAAGCCTGAGGCGTGAGCTGGCCGAGCAATCAGAGCATCGTGAGCTTCTTGAGTTTCAATGCAGTGAAATTGAGCAGGCGAAGGTCGAACCAGATGAGGACGAACGCCTGGAGCAAGAAGTCCAACGCCTGAAGCATGCCGAGCGTCTA
Organism: Deltaproteobacteria bacterium; assembly: GCA_050116135.1. Taxonomy (GTDB): domain Bacteria; phylum Desulfobacterota; class Desulfobacteria; order Desulfobacterales. Next base: position 6,623 of record JASFPF010000033.1, read on the forward strand.
TATGAGGCTGTGAGTCTATGTGTGGAGCGCCTCTACGGTGCCGAAGGGGCATTGATTGAACACCTGACCGGAATCGGACGGGAGCTTCAAGGACTCGCCGGGATTGATCATGCTTTAAAGCCCTTAAAGGACAGGGTTGAGACAGCCACCTTCGAGTTAGAAGATATTGCCAATGAGCTGCAGGGCTATCTGCAGGGCATTGTCTTTGATAGGGACAGACTGGAAGCTGTTGCGCTGCGGCTGGACACGCTCCAGAAACTGAAGCGGAAGTATGGCGGGTCCCTCGAGTCAGTGCTCGCCCACGGCAAGGAAGCCAAGGAGGAATTGAAGCGTGTTTCTGGCCTGCCGGATGAGATCGCTGAGACAGAGACACGGCTTGAAGGGTTGCATGGGGCGCTGGCAAGCTCGTGCCAAGAGCTTTCTGACCGAAGGAAGCGGGCGGCCGTGCGCCTGGCGGACAAGGTTCAAGAAGAGCTGGCATCCCTGGGGATGCCTAAGACGGGCTTTAAGGTCAAGTTCAAAGGTGTGCCGGTGGATGAACACGCAGCCCCATATCTTGTTTTAGGCCATACCGGCATCGAGGCCACAGGTATCGATCGTGTGGAGTTTCTCATTGCCCCGAACGTGGGTGAGGATTTCAGGCCTCTGGCACAGATTGCCTCGGGCGGCGAGCTTTCCCGGATTATCCTCGCCCTGAAGGCCATGCTTGCGACCAGGGAGTCTGTTGAGACGGTGATATTCGACGAAGTCGACGCAGGAGTTGGCGGCGGCGTGGCCGAAATGGTGGGTAACAAGTTGAAGTCCCTCTCACGCTTTCATCAAGTCATATGTATCACCCACCTGCCCCAGATCGCTCAGTTTGGAAAACACCATTTCAAGATTGCCAAGGGCGTTCGTGGCGGCCGCACCCATGCCACGATTTCACCCTTGCAGGGGGAGATGAGGGTAAAAGAGATGGCTCGTATGCTGGCAGGGGTCAAGATCACCAAGAAGGCCCTGGATCACGCCAGGGAGATGATTGCGGCTATGACGAATTGAAGATCGTGTCATTGCAGACTGGTCTTGATTGACTGTAACACGTGAGATCTTTGAAGGATCGGTTGCCGAAGGGGCCATCACATTTCAAGTCGTGCAAAACCCTGTCTTTCACTGCAGTAGCATGTTATGGTTGATTAATCACCTCCAAAGGAGTTGGTAGGATCCTCGAACCCTTTGCATCAACTAATCGGGAGAAGAACCTGTTTTATCAATAACATTCCCCGATCCTGCCGTAGCGAGGAATGAACATGGCTAAGCACATTCTGGTGGCAATAGACGGTTCTCAGGCAAGCATGGCGGCCGTAGAATACCTTGCCCTTTTTCTGGGAAAAAATACTCGGGTGCAAATCGATCTGCTCCATATCCTGCCGGACATTCCACCCCTCTTCTTGGAGCCAGGGGAAAGCATGGCTGAGATGGTCCAACTGCAGGATTTCTCAGAGCGGGTCCAGGAGGAGAATCGGCGCAAAGGGACCGCTATGATACAGGAGGCCCAGGGGATTTTGATTGGCGGGGGCATTGACCCGGCGAACGTTCGACCCTTGATCCGAGAGCCCTCTGCCGGTGTGGCCCGAGATATCTTGGGGCTGGAACAGGAGCACGCCTACAATGCCATCGTGCTGGGTCGACACGGCATGAGCGCTGTGGACAGATTCCTCATGGGCAGTGTGACGCATAAAGTGCTGCAGCATACGAAGGGGGTGCCCCTCTGTGTAGTCCACGGCGAGATCGAGGTGGGGAAGCTTCTCATTACCATAGACAGTTCTCCGAATTCCAAACGTGTTCTGGAGCAAGCAGGATGGCTCCTTGCTGAGGCGGGCCCCATGGCGGTGACCATACTGCATGTCTTGGCTCCGCTCATTGGTCAAGAGATGGCATCGATGTGGACAGGACTCACGGACATGGCGTCCACGATGGAGCAGCGACAGATCGATGATGCTGAGGAGATGCTTTCTCAGGCCAAGACCTATTTGACAGAATGTGACGTCCCCGCCTTTGCCATCAAGACCCGCCTTGAAACAAGAGCCCCTGAAGTGGCTCAGGCTGTCCTGAAGGAGGCCCGGGAAGGCGGCTACGGGTCCATCATCATCGGTCGTCGGGGTATTTCGCGCACAAGGCGTTTCCTGTTTGGCAGTGTTTCCAATAAGATCGTCCAGCAGGCAAGGGACATGGCGGTGTGGGTGGTGTGTTGACGGGGTTCGGTGGGTTTCGCAGATCCTGCACTTGTAGTGGAAGACCCGAAGAAGTGCTACCGATGCGGGGAGAATGATCAAT
>JASFPF010000034.1:0-8848 GCA_050116135.1 Deltaproteobacteria bacterium
TTGAACCGATTAAGCGAGCGCATTCCCCGCAGCTTGCTGCGGGGTTAGCGAGCGTATATAAAATCAGTATTATTCCTTACGGTCGAAGATTCCCTGCAGATTGCTGCAGGGTCTTCAAAGTCTGGCAAAAGTCATACGAACTCTGTTTAGAGATATGTCGAAATCGAAAGAATGTTGAAAGCGCTGATAAAGTCTTTAGAAAACAAACCCTTGAATCCTTGGACCCTCTTCTCCAACTAAATTGGAGAAGAATCAATAATCTAAACATCCGGCCGTCGTGTGACTTACAGACTGTCTTCGTAATCTTTTTCTTCAGCTCCTTCAGTAGCTTCGGTTTCGGGCTCCCTTTGTTTCGTTATGCCACCTGGATAAATGACCAGATGGTCGCCTGGTTGAATTGGTTCCTTTGGGTCAATCCGATTCCAGATTAACAAGGCTGACAGGGGTACCCCAAATTTTTCCGCGATCGATGTTAGATTATCCCCCTTTTTTATAACATAGATGCGCTCCTGCTTGGCCGCTAAGAATTTTTTTAGCAAGCTTTGGTATCTCGGCTCAAAACCTGCTGAAGACCCCTTAGGCACCAAAATACTGTGACTTCCCGAAGGAAGGTAGTGGCCTCGAATTTCGGGATTCAGATCTTTAATCATCTTGAAATGAGTCCTTGCCGCCCTGGCTACGATTCGTATCGGAACGTCTTCGAAGCAATCGATCCGTAGCTCCTCAAATTCCAGTGGAGGATAATAGTCTTCTTCTGTCAGTCTGAATCCGAACCTCTCAGGGTTTGTCATGATTAGTTTCGCTGAGAGAATACGAAATACGTACCGCTGCGTCTCGTCGAAAAGTGCGAGTTTGTAATAATCTTTGGTTTCTTGTTCGATAATTTCTGCAATGAGTCGTTCCTCACCCATATTGTAGGCTGCAACGGCCAGAGTCCATGACCCCAGCATAGAACGTAGTTCTTGAAAATATCGAATAGCAGCTTGTGTGGAGGCAAAAAGGTTCTGGCGCTCATCGATACTTTCGTTGATCACAAGTCCATACTTTCGACCAGTATCTTTGATAAATTGCCAAAACCCCACTGCTCCTTTTTTTGATCGGACCCTCGGCCTTAGGGCGCTTTCAGCGATTGCAACGTACTTGAGGTCGTCGGGCATTTCGCTTTCCTTAAGCATCTTCTCAACGTCAGGAAAATACCGATGGGAACGCTTCAGCCAAAGAATGACCTGAGGCCTGTCCCAGAGGGAAAGCAACAGTTCCTTTTCATACCTTTCTTGGATTTCCTGCCTCTCTAACGGAACAGCTTCCCCACAGAAGTCTATGGGGTCTATGGCTCTCAGAAATGAAACGAGAGAGGGGAACTCATCAGATTGGACAGAAGCCCCAAGAACATCTGCGGTCCATGAAATCCCTGTAATGATTATCAGCCCAGTAAGCCATCTCTTTCGATACATCGCTTTGCTTCCTCTTCTATGGGAAAAAGTCTGTAGGAGAACACGCCCTGACTGTCCTTTGTAGCCATGACGAGAGTAAACAAACATAGGCAAAGCTGTCAACAGTGCCACTCGGAGATTCGTAATCCCCACCTTCCCGCAGAACGGCTTCCGTTGTCACCGAACTGAGATAGACAATTTACCCCCTTTTCACAGGCCGGTTTTCATGCTATGAGTATGATCACATAAAATGGTGGCCTGATGGCACTTGCTTAGTCAATGGACGACGTGAGCAGAAGTCTTTGTTAAGAGTTTCCGCCCCGCCAAGTATTATCGTCCCAACAATTCAGCGTGTCATACAAAAAGCATGGAAAGCTGGACAGAAAACTTTGAAATGGTCAGGATCAGGTTCACCCGTTCGGGTTTGAGAATGTAACGTGGGAGGCAAAAATGAAGAAAACACGGTTGGTTGCATTGATGATCTATATGTCTTTCTTGGCTGTCATGCCCTGCTATGGACAAGAGGAGTTAGAGGTCAGCACACCCAACACCCTCTCTAAGATCAGTTATCAGGTCGTGAAAGACGACATGCTAGTTGTATCGGTCACCGATGCGCAAGACAATCCCCTCAGAGGTCTCGGACCCCAGGATTTCGTTGTCCGAAAAGGGACCAAGACAGCTACCATCGTTTCGGCAGAACCCCTTGAAACAGTAACAGAGCTTGGGCTAAACATCATTTTGGTGCTGGATAATTCGAGCTCTATGCAACAAAGACGGGCGGTAGAGCCCCTTCTCTCCGCGCTGGAGGAGTTTCTTGAAATTGTACGGCCTTTGGACAATATTGAGGTGGTCGTATTTGATCCCAATGGTGATTATCAAGCGAAGGGGCAAATACTGCGCACGAAGATGATACAGACGAATGACGTTTCAAGACTGCGGCAGTTTTTTGCAGAGAGTTATTCCGACCTTTCTAGCAGGACCTATCTGTACGAAGGCATTCTCACTGCAATTGATCGCGCTGCCGCACTGCCAGAAAGGGACAATAAGCTGATCGTCGTTTTCTCCGATGGCAAAGATCTTAATAGCGCCTTTGGAACGGACGTGGTGTGGACGGAAGCCAACAAGGTGCCAAACTTGAAAGTATATGCCATTGATTTCATGCCCGGGCCGAAAAAGGATCGCTTCTTGACATCCTTTGCGGAGGAACATGGTGGGTTCATATGGAAGGCCATGTCTTCGAATCAACTCGTGGCGACCTTTCAGACCTTTGCCACGGGTCTGCGTTATCAGTACGTCTTATCTTATCTGTTTCAGCCGAAAGTAACCGTAGCTATTGAACCGTCGGTGATGAAAATCGAAGAAGTGACGACCATCGACAGTTCCCCTTTGCTTAACCATATCTACTTCGAGACCGCGCAAAGCAATATGCCTGACCGATATGTTATCTATGAAAGCCAAGCCAAGACACAAACCTTTGACGAGACAAAACTGAAGACCACAATGGATAAGCATGTAAATCTATTGAACATTGTTGGCAAACGCCTCCGCGATATGCCGGAGGCGCAGCTGACTATTGTGGGGTGCAATTCCGATTTCGGGGAGGAACGGGGCCGCACAGACATCTCGCGCGCTCGGGCTGAAGCAGTTCGGTTGTATCTGAGATATTTGTGGGGGGTTCATCCTTCAAGAATGGAAGTAAAGGCACAGAGTTTGCCGGATGTGCCTTCTGCGAATCGACTACCCGAGGGAAGAGCTGAGAATCAAAGGGTCGAGCTTTATTCCGACAATCCAGGGATCCTCCATACGGTGAAAAGCCTCTACATGGAAGTCATCAGTGAAGTCGAAACGCTGAGAGTGATGCCAAATGTCACTGCTGAGTATGGCCTGGAGAGGTGGAAGATCAGCCTCAAAGGCATGGAGTTACTCGATTCAGTTTCCGGCACCGGCCCTTTGGCTTCAGCCTATACGTTCCCAGTGAAAAGAATTGGGCTGGACAAACTAGCACAGAGCAGTGAGGTCACGGCGGATATACTTATCGTTGACAATAAGGGGCAGGAGTACCTCGCGGAAACCGCTTCTCCTATGGCGATAACTGTGCTCAAAAAGGAGCAACTTCTAACCCAGAAGCTGGGCTATAAAGTTTTGGAAAAATACGCCCTTATTCTTTTTGATTTTGACAGTGCTGAAATCAAGGGCGACAATGAAGTCATCTTGCAAAGAATCGTGGAAAGGATGAAGGAATTTCCCGATGCCTTTGTGCGAATTACCGGTCATACAGATACGATCGGCGATGAATCTTACAACATGAAACTCTCACAACGTCGAGCCAAAGCCGTTTATGACCAGATCATGGCGGTGGGTGTAAGTCCGGATACGCAAATCACTCATTTCGGGGAAGGGTCTCAAGATCCGCTTTACGATAATATGTTGCCTGAAGGCAGAGCCCTGAACCGCACCGTGACAATTGATCTGGCATACGAGAAGCAATTCTAGATTCGAGACCTTTGCATAACCTCGTCTTGCTTCCTGCTATCACGTCTTTGACCCATCCACGTGCTTAGTCAACAGCGCCCCTCTCTCCATCGGGGCTTTGCAGTGGCCCGGCAACACGTCCCTTAGGCCGGGTCCCCTCTTTGCCCTCCACAGCGTTGTCGTAGAATCGCTGGGTCGGATAGGCAAAATCAATATCAGGGTTTTGGGCAAACGCCTTCAGTATCTCCTCCCAGATTCCTTGCTCGCTTCCCCTGCGCTTGCGGGGCTCAATCAAATAACGTAACGTGAGCATCACACCACAATCCTTAACCGAGGTGTACACGGTGGGGGTCAACTTGGTGTAATAGATCATGTAACGTTTGCTGGCCTCCTTCACCCGTTTCTCTGCTTCCCCGGTCAGATACGCGGCATGCTTTTCGGATATCTCAATCAGGATCTTTTTGGCCTTCTCCCAATTGCTTTCAAAGGTCACCAGTACTGGAATCTCATTCCATATGAACTCGAACCCTTTCGAGTAGTTGGCGATGACCTCGTTCAGTATCAGGCCGTTAGGCAAATGAATCACCCTGCCGGTACTCTGCTCTGCGTCCACCCAGTTGCCGATCTCCATCAGGGTGAATTTGAACAAGCGGATATCGATCACGTCACCCCTGTGCCTGCCGATCTCGATCCGGTCTCCAACAGCAAAGGGCTTGCGCCACAGGATAAACAAGAAGCCCGCAACAGATTTAACCAGGTCCTGCAAGGCAATGGCTAGCCCGGCGGCAACCAAGCCTACAAGCGTGGCCAAGGACTGGATCCCCACAAACCAAACCCGTCCAACAAGAACCGTGCCGGTAATAACTGCCACATAAATCGTGCCTTTCTGCCACCGATACCGGACCTGTGCGTTGTCGGTGCGGCGCCACACGATCCGCACCACAATAGTGCGTATGATCCACAGAAACAAGACAATGACAAAGGAGGTGAAAAGCCGCTTCTGATGAGCGAGTGGTATCCCGGATAGTTTATGAATCCAGATCAGGATTTGGTCCATGGTGTCTTCTCCGGCACGTCTCTCCCCGACCGCCCCCTGCTCTGCTCGCCATGGCAGGACCGACCAGTCTGAGCTCGGCCTCAGGGCTCTCTGGAGAAACGTTGATGCCTCTTGACTGGTGGATTCAGTTGTTCCAGCCTCACGTCGCCGCGCTTGCTTAACCAGCCAATCAGGATAGTGAAACGCCCTCCTATGCCACCGTGCATACGGATTTGTACACGGCGGTTCATATGGTCTTAACTTAGCCGAAGAGAGAGTTTCTGCATGACTTTGGCTGCTTCGTCTACCTCCAATTCCTCTAGGGCCTTTGCCGCATCTTGAGGATGGCCTTCTACGAACTTTCGAACAAGGGATTGAAGACCCTGCAGCAAGCTGCAGGGAATCTTCGACCGTAAGGAATATTACTCATTTTATATACGCTCGCTAACCCCGCAGCCCGCCAAGCACTGCCGTCAGGCAGAACCTGCGGGGAATTCGCTCGCTTAATCGGTTCAAGCGTTTTCATAAAAGTCGATCTCCAAATTGAGAAGAGTCAGACAAAACCATTGAGCAAGACCAGCCATTTTTGAACCACTCTGGTTGCCTTTGTCCACCCACGCCCAGCTACGGGGCGGGCATATATCGCAAGTGAATGGCAAAGAAAAGAACTGTGGCGATGAAGCTTGCAAGTGCGGGGGTCAGAAACCAGCCAATAAGTATGCTGGCAAGGGTTCTGGTGCTGACGGTCCTGATCCCCTTGACAATACCCACCCCCAGAACGGCTCCGATGAGCGCCTGGGAGGTAGACACCGGTACACCCAGAAATGTGTAGATATGAACGGTGATGGCCTCTGCTAAAACGACGATGAGGGCTGAGAAGGGGTCCAACCTCACCAGTTTTCTTCCCACAGTCTCCATGACCCGCCTGCTGAAAGTGAAAATGCCAAGGCCAATGCTCAATCCACCGATGAGCGCAGCGTTAGGCACATTCAGGTAGCCGGCTCCGACAAAAATGGCCGTTACATTGGCCACATTGTTCGCCCCAAGGGCATAGGCAGCATAGGATCCAGCGGCAACCAAGGAAAGACGGATAAGGATGTCGGATTCAAACAAATCCATATTGATTCGATTGTAAAGCAACGCCAATACCCTGTAAGCAATGACAGCTATGATCGCACCCCCTACGGGCGTTCCAAACCAGCAGGCGACAACCTTGCCCAACCCGGCCACATTCAGCTGGCGATTCAGAAAACCGATGCCTAAGATAGCCCCTACAACGGCCTGAGAAGTTGAGACAGGAAACCCTAGAAGCGTCATCATAGTCACCGTGGCGGCCGCTGCCACTGAACAAACCACGGCCTGTTGCAAAGTGAATGGGGTCAAGCCCTTGAGCGTTTCAATACCTGCCTGGCCTTCCAGGACAGCTCCCAGCAGGACAAATGCGGACGCTAAGATTGCAGCTGTCTGAAATTTGAGCATTCTGGAGGCTACAGCGGAGCCAAACACGTTGGACCCATCGTTGGCACCCAGAGACCATCCCAGATAAACTGCGCTTGATACATAGAGCATTATACGCGCCTTTTCATAGCCATGATATTCACACGCTTTGAAACCCGGTCCGCCTGATCGGAAACCTCACCCAAGTACAAAACCATCTCCTTGAGTTGCAGTTTCTGAAACGGGTCGAGATCGGAATCAAATATTTTGGTGATGATTCGCCGTTCAATATGGTCACAATGGCTCTCGTTGTGGTCAATGGTGGAAAGCAACGCCCTGATTCCTTCTTGTTTTTTCAGCATGAGATCAATCTGCCGAATCATAAGATCGCAGCTTTCAACAGAAAATTGGATAAGCTCTTTAATATCCAAGATGAGGAAATCGGGGGCTACGAGTTTCTCGGTTTGAATCATATAGAGAATCAGCTCGATGTATCTTGGTATCTCGTCGATCGTTTCCAGTAACGTCATGATGTCTTCTCGGGATTCCGGGATCAGCGCCTTGCTGTACATGAGGAGATTGATCTCTTCACGGATATCATCTGCCTTGGATTCGGATTTGTGGGTTCGCTCGACTAGAAAGTGAAAGTCGTCACTTAAGCTTTTCTCCAAAAAGATTTTCATGGCGTTGGAAAAATGATTGAGAACGACCCCAAAGTCTTCCAAATAACTGTAGATCAAGGATTGAAGTTGTCTCTCTTTCTTGAAAAGGAAGTTCAACATGACGGCCTCACGCCTTTCCTCAAGCCAAATAGCATGGTTGAGTTTCTCCAGAACGTCAGCAGCATATAGCCATCCTAAACAGTATCGTTTGAACCGATTAAGCGAGCGCATTCCCCGCAGCTTGCTGCGGGGAATGCGAGCGTATATAAAATCAGTATTATCCCTTACGGTCGAAGACTCCCTGCAGCTGCTGCAGGGTCTTTAATGTTTAGCATGAAAGCCTACGCCGAACAAGTTCGATGCTGAGCTTTGCTTCCGGCCAAGAGCATTGCAAATACAATGAGCCTAGGAACGCAATCCGTTGGAATCATAATTCCCTCACCAGCGCTTAATCAAATCGTCAGAGTCATTCCAAGCATCAGTCAGCTCTTATCCAATCTATTACCGGCTAATCTTATTGGTGGGATTCAATGAAATCCCACGTGCCATCCTTCAGGAGGACTGTTTAAGAGGAAGTCGTAAGGGAGAGGGCTGTATAAAGATCGTCACCTTGACGCCCAGAGACTTGCTGTCAACCAAGCGCACCTCCGAAGGGAGGAGCAGCTTAGAAGTCACTGTAGTCGTTTGAGTCAGTTGGCCTAGCCCTATGGATTCTGTCCGTATTTTGACCCCTTTTCTGCCCAGCGATGAGGGAACGAGGACCTTGACTAGAGGAGGTGTCGCGTCAATCCTTTCCAAAGTGTATCCTGCGGGGAGGTTACCCTCTGTTACGACCTCGACGGGCATCTCCATAGGAAGGAGCGTGTGCACGGTGAGTGGGATTCGGTCAGGGTTGATTCCCTCTAAGGACAGGTTTGACGGAATCTTGACCATATCGCGCGTAAGCTCCACACTCTGTTCACCTTCGCCAATTCGTGAAAGATCCACAGACATTTTGAGTGTCTGGGGATCCAAGAGGCGGAAGGCCTGCTCCGGCCCCGAGAGCATGACGGTGGCCTCGGTGACTCTCTCTCCTTCTATCATCCACTCTGTGCCCAGATTTCGGTACTCCACTGGGATGACGAAATCCCGGCGAATCGATCCTTTCTGGTATCCAAACACAGACCACAGGGTTAAGGCCAGCAAGACGGCCGTGGCCTTTTTGCCAAAACCCTTTTTCATCAAATCAGAAAAGGGTCTGGACTCCTTTTTCGGAGCCCTCTTGGCGTAAAAGGCTTCGAGAATCGCCTTAAGTTCCTGCCCGCTAGGCAAGCTGACGAGCCTGCCCTCCCGCGCCACAGACATACTTCCTCTCTCCTCGGACACGACGATACAAAGGGCGTCGGAACGCTCGGCAAGGCCGAGAGCCGCCGTGTGGCGAAGACCTCTATCTTGAATCTTCTGTGGATTAAGAGAAAGGGGCAGATGACACCCGTAGTAGGCAACCCGGCCACGATCAATGACCACTGCCCCATCATGACCCAAAGAATGCGGATCAAATATGCTGTCCAAAATCGATTGGCTCAAGATGCCGTCAAGGCGTGTTCCGCCCTCGATGTGCCTAGCCAAAGGGTCATCTCCCTGAATCACAATAAGGGCTCCCACACCCTTTTGCGCCAGATTGATGACAGATAGCGTGATCACATCTACATCTTTGTGATAGGCTGACCCGTAGGCCCTGTCTTGTATCTTCGCCCACATAGCCAGGCGTTCAAAAAACCTCCGAAGCTCCTCCTGGAAGATCACGACTAAGGCAACCAACAGGACTG
>JASFPF010000035.1:0-8836 GCA_050116135.1 Deltaproteobacteria bacterium
TAGGTATAAAATATTTTGCCAAAACCCGGGTAAAGATTTCCACTGATGTCTCAAATTCTTCTGGGATGACGTCATCGGCTCCTAACTCAAACAGGGGCTTCACTTCACGGAGATAAGGAGTTCGTACAATCAAATGAATTTTCGGATTAAGTCTTCGAACGACTTCAGTAATTCTACGCGTTGCTGCAGGATCGTTAATCGCAGCAACAACAATTCTCGCATCTTTGATGTTTGCGTGCTGAAGTACTGCCTCCTGCGTTGAATCGCCGTAATAGATTGGCTCTCCTCTTGCTTGTTCGCTCCTTACTGCCTCGGGATTCATTTCGATGACTGCATAGGGAATACCCGCGCCCCTGGCGGCTCGTGCCACATTTCTCCCATTCACGCCAAACCCAATGATAACAAGGTGGTCTTTTTTCTCTTCAACCTTTGTCTGTGAGACAGGATAAAAGCCTGATACTAATTTTTTGGGCAGTGGCAACCGGAGGATAATATCTCCTAGACGGGGTGCCAGGGCTATAATGAATGGTGTCGCTGCCATGGTAAGCACAGAGAAAGCTAGAAAGATCTGATAGATATTTGCCTCAAGTAAACCATATTCAATGCCGGCCTTGGACAAAATGAACGAAAATTCACCAACTTGGCCAAGTCCAAGACCAACCAAAAGTGAGGTGCGAAGCGGGAATCCTAATAAGACCGTTGCAAAGGTGGCAATGATGGATTTTAAAACGAAGACACCTAAAGCAATCAGCGCAATGGTTCCGGGTTCTCGGAACAGGAAACCTATATCCAGCAGCATACCAATGGAAACAAAGAAGAAGCTTGTAAAGACATCCCGAAAGGGTAAGATATTCCCGAGCGCGTGATGACTGTATTCAGATTCGGAAATGATTAATCCTGCCAAAAACGCGCCCAGGGGAAGAGAAAGCCCCACACTAGAGGTTATCCAAGCAGCTGCTAGGCATATTACAACGATGCTCAACAAGAAGAGTTCCTGGCTGCGCGTCCGGGCGATTTGATACAATACCTGTGGTACAATCCATTTAGCGCTGACGATGACCAACCCAATGATTCCGACTACCTTGGCAATAAGAACGGGGACGGAGTCTCCCGAATCCCCTGTTGCTCCGGCCAGTAGAGGCGTAACCAATATCATTGGAACAATAATGATATCTTGGAAAATCAAGATACCAAGAGTTGTACGTCCATGGGGGCTATCCACTTCAGCTCTTTCCTGGAGTATTTTGAGCACAATAGCCGTGCTACTGAGGGCTATAAGAAATCCCATAAAGGTCGATTCACCAATGGGTTGCCCCAGTTGCCTTACCAGTACAGAAGTAACCAAAAGTGTCAGCAGAACCTGAATCGAGCCGCCCATCAGGACTGATTTCTTGATTTGCAGTAGCTTTCCAAGTGAAAACTCGATTCCGATAGTAAAAAGCAATAACACAACACCGACTTCAGCCAAGATTTCAACTTCATGAACTGCCTTTATCAGTCCAAGTCCATAGGGGCCCGTCAGTATCCCGGTAAGAAGGAATCCCACAATCGTCGGAATGTGAAGTCGATGGCATATGAAGAGGATAGTGATGGACAGCCCAAATATGATGACAATGTCATTTAACAGCAGTATTTCCATATCCTAATTTGCCTTCTACTTTCATGTAGAAAAGCCCAAGTCGAGCAATAGCAATGAATATTAGACAGCTAGGGGGAAGTACAGCGGGCGAAAGTATTGTATTGATAGCACAGCGGTTCAGTCCTTGCCAAGATCTTTGATTCTGGCGGAACACAGATGCCAGAATTTGCATTTCTTATCAACTGATTTTATTAAAGATATCTCATCAATCAGCCCACTCAGACGACTTTTGGCCAAGTAAAACGTCCTTACCACGATCTGTGATTCTTCGGAACCATAGATGCGAATTACAAATCTTGCCTGGTCGTAATTGCAGACGGCCAAGGCGGCTGATCCCATCACTCAGGTGGCCGCAGCCCAAACCTATCTGACGTCCTGTCTCGTGTCAGCACGTCGGGAAGTTCCTCCACGAATGCTTTGATTTCATCACGCACCCGGCGATAGTGAGCCATGGCCTCTTCCTCGCTCTGGGACCCTTCTGCAAGCTTCGGCGGATCGTCAAAGCCGACGTGGACGACCTTGGTTTCCCCCGGGAATATGGGGCAAGTCTGATTGGCATGATCACAGACCGTCACCACATAGTCAAACTCAATGCCTCCCAGGGCCTCTATCGATTTGGACGTCCGGCCCGAAAGATCAATGCCTTTTTCAGCCATGGCCCTGATCGCCCTTGGATCCACCTCCTTGGGTGCTGTGCCCGCCGAATAGGGCTCAATGACGTCGCCTTTGATCTGTCTTGTCCAAGCTTCAGCCATTTGGCTTCGACATGAGTTGCCTGTACACAGAAACAATACTCTGAGCTTTGTTTTGTTCATGGTGACTCCCTTCAGATGTCCTACGTTACCCGGCTGTTGCCCAAGTAGGCATGCCCCTGAGCGATTTATCAAAAGTAACTGAAAAATTGGTCAAAAACTGATCATCCCGAAAATATACCTCACAGTGAACCATATCCCAATGGTTATGAAAAGGAAGCCCGTTGCCCGTCTAAGCCAGAGTTCCACAACCGAAAGCCTGTTAAAAAGAACTCCGGCGAAGCGTGAAGCATTGGAAAGGACTGCTGCAACAAAGAGGACCGGTATGGCGGTTCCCACGCCATAAAGAAAAGGCAGAAGTAATTTTGATTCATATTTCAAGGATAAAGGAATGACGCTGCCGAAAAAGAGGGCAGCCGACGTGGGACAAAAAGAAAGTGCGAAGATAAACCCAAGAACACAGGCTCCTGAAATACCACCAGACCCCAAACGTTTCTGAAACCTCTGACCGACATTCAATCCCCTGAAAGGAATTGACACCACTTCCAGGATGAATAAGCCTGAGATGATCAGCAAAGGACCCAGAATCTGGTTCATGTGATCCTGAAGAAAAAAGGATATTTTGGGCATTGAAAGCAAACCTGATACTATAAACATACTGATACAAATATATGCCACTGCCCTTCCGATGGTATAGGAAAAACCGGCAACTAATGTGCCGAAAGAGCCCCTGATCTGCTTGCCGATGTAAGAGGTGGCCGCAATATTGGTGGCCAGCGGACAAGGGCTGACGGATGTGAGAATCCCGAACCAGATTGCAGAAGATACAGGGATGATATGGCCTTCCATGATCAGTGCTCCAGGTAGTCTCTCACTTCCTGTGTCACATAACTGAAGAACTTCTGCTGATTTCCGAGAAGCTCCCATACCCTATTCAGGTTTTTCCACCTCATCTCTTTTTCTCCTTTCACCTCTGTGATGATGAGCGATTTAGTGAACAAGCTATATTGTTCAACAAAATGCTTATTCTCCGCCTCTTCAAGATTTACCGGTTTCCATAGCAATCTGCCCTCTTCCAAGGCCGTTGGAAAACTCTTTCTTATGGCCTCATAAGACCACTTTTCTATCTTTGTGCACGAAGGACAGCGAAACGTGCCATGAAAATAGTAGGCAACGATCTTCACCTCTCCACATGAGATTTCGGCCACTGTTTCAGGAGCTGCCATGGTGCCTGCGAGAAAGACCAAAAAGGCAACACCCACAAAAATCAGTCTTTTGTCGTTCTTCATTGAATTGTTCCTTCTCATATCCGCTAAGTGATTTTGTCCACACCCAAACCTTGCATTACCGGGTGCAGATCTCTGGCCATCATCAAGGGTCAGAAACCTACCTTCCTCGGAACAGCCCTTGTTGATAGGCAGGGACTCATGAACCTGCCCTGGCAAACCAATGCTGAGTTTTAAGGCATATTTTCACAAGCATGAGCATGACTGGCACCTCGATGAGCACCCCCACAACAGTGGCTAAGGCCGCTCCAGAGGAGAGGCCGAAAAGCAAAGTGGCCGTGGCGATGGCCACTTCAAAATGATTGGAGGCCCCAATCATGGACGAGGGCGCAGCGTCCTCGTAGCTGAGCTTGGCCACTTTGGAAACACCATAGGCCAACCAGAAGATGAGATTCGTCTGGATGAATAGCGGAATCGCCACCCAGAGAATCGTGAGCGGATTCGCGATGATCACATCCCCTTTGAAAGAGAACAGAAGTACTAACGTGATCAGCAGGGCCACAATAGTGACCGGCGTCAAGACATGGAGAAATTGCTCTTTAAACCAGACTTCGCCCCGTGATTGGATGATCAACTTTCTGGAAACGTAACCTGCCACAAGAGGGAGGGCGACATAAATCCCTATGGAAAGGACAAGCGCCTGCCACGGAACCGGCAGCCTGCCTACACCCAGGAGAAATCCTCCCAGAGGACCGTAGAGAAAGAGCATGGTAAGCGAGTTGATGGCTACCATGACCAGGGTGTGTCCATCATTTCCTTTTGCCAGGTAGCCCCAGACCAGCACCATGGCCGTGCACGGCGCGATGCCCAAAAGGATGCAACCGGCCAGATAACTGCGCCAGAGGGGTACCTCAAGCATCTTGACCCCGTTGACCTGAACCACTTTTCCTGCCCCGTAACTTGCCCCTTCAGTAAGGCTCAGGCCAAGGGGCATCTTCACGTGGTCTACAGCCTCAGGTCCGATCAGGGTCAGAAAGGCTGTACCGAGAAAAAAGATGGAGATGGCGTACATGGTAAAGGGCTTAATCGCCCAATTGACGAATAGGGTGAGGGCCACCGGCTTGACATTCTTGCCGGCCTTGAGCACTTCTCCGAAGTCGATCTTCACCATAATGGGATACATCATGAAAAAAAGACATATGGCTATGGGGAGGGAGACCACAGGGGCGTCCCCCACGTAGATGGCCAGGCCATCCATGTGTCGGGCCACCCCCGGGGCCACTTTCCCAAGGATAATGCCTGCAAGAATGCAGAGGATGACCCAGAGGGTGAGATACTTTTCAAAAAAACTAAGGCCCTTCCTTTTGTCGGTAACGGGTGCTTCCTTTGCCATGGTCTTACATTCCCAGTAGATTTCTAGAATCTAAAATTGTGAAAGGTTCCTATTGCCCTGCCATTGCAAGCGACTTCGGCTCTTTAGCTCACAGGCTAAAACTCGGCCTGACGACAGGCTCACGGCCTTGTCGGGCCTTAGCGCATGGCCACTAGGCTAGTGCCCATCCACGGAAGCCTATGAAGCAGGTGGGCACTGATGTCAGTTTCCAATTCAGAAATGAGCATTTTTTCGCAAGGTCAAGAAAATCAAGGGATTGCGCGGAGGCGTACCGAGGTACGTCGCACAAGCGATCCCGCAGATTGACGCCGAGATTGCGGAAAAGGGCCATTTATGGATGGAAACTAGGCTAACAGGTTCCAAATCATCTTTAGTGCAATCCCCAAAAGGACAAAGCCTATGACAAGTTTTACTTGTTTTCCCTTGAGTTTTTCCGTCATGAGCCACGCCCCTGCAACCGCTCCCAGGGCCGCTCCCAGGGCTGTGAAACCCAAGAGGGGGGCCTCGATAGGGCCGAGGGAGGCGTGGCCAAGGAAGCCCGAAAAGGACGAAAAGATCACAATAAAGGACGTGGTGGCAGAGGCCTTCTTGGGATGGAAGCCCAGCCAAACAAGGACCGGGACAATAACGTTGCCGCCACCCACGCCCAGGAGTCCCCCCAAGAAGCCGGCCAGTGCACCTACGGACACGCCGTAGGCCAGTTGCCTGGCCTTTGAACCCTCGGCCTCCTTCCTTTCAGATTCATAGAATAGCATCATCCCCGCAGCGAAAAGGAGGAATGCTACAAAGAACCAAAGCAGAAGTTGCTGGTCCAACCCCCGGCTCACGTAAGCCCCAACCGGTGAAAGTACAGAGGCAACCATGAGTATGGGAAGGGCCACCTTCCACATCACCAACCCCTTCCTTATGAACCGATAGGAAGCACAGGTCATGGCGATGGCGTTGAGAAGCAGGGCCGTGGACATGGCCACATGGACATCAATGCCCAGGGCAATGAATATGGGGATCAGGATGAACGCGGCACCCACCCCTGTAACGGTGAGCAAGGTCGTTAACACCCAGGTTATGATTCCAGCAAGGGCAGCAATCTCCACAACAACGTTCTCTTTGGCAGCCTGTCTGCCGTTTCTAGAAGTCCCTTAGTCCTCATACCCCGAACAGGGGATACACATGTGTTTATCGCCAACGACGCGCAGGTAAGCCACAGACACCATCTCACCGCAGTTATCGCAGGGCCTGAGTCCCAGGATCTCGCCGTACTCCTCCCACGGGTAGGCCTTGACCTCGCCCATGGAAAGGACTTCGTCCTCGGGAGCGTCCCATATGATATCCACCATCTCCCAGGCCTCTTCTTCAGGGATTTCCGTAGGCGGCACGCCCAGGCCGCGCTTTTTCATAAATGAAGAGGCTGCAATCTGTTTATGCCTGCCCGGTTTGTAGGATACCCGCACGGCCTTCTCCTTCTTCTTGTCAATCAGGGTCAGGGCGAGCTTGCCCCAACCCGCCTTCTCTATATTGGCCTTACCAAGGGTGCAGCCGGTGGCGTACTGAACGCCATCAGCAAAACACTGGGCACCGTGATTGTTGCCGATTTCCACGATGCAGTAGAGTTCCCCGGAAAAGCCCGTGCGCTTGACGTTGAGTTTACGAAGAGCGGCCAAACCGGCGCGGACCCCCGCAGCACTCGCCCAGCATATATGCCCGTGAAACTTGAAGGCATCCGTTAGCATCTGCTTGTCGTCTGTCACTGTCATTTCCCCTTTCTTTTTGTTCTCCTCCAGGGCCTTGCCTTCCCATGACGGACGTTGATCTATGCAACGTCGCCTAGCCTTTGATCCATTTCAGTATCTCGTCCTTTTTGGGCACCTTTCCCGCACATCGCACCTCGCCGTCAACGACCACGCCCGGGGTCGCCAAAATCCCGAACTTGGCAATCTCCATGATGTCTGTCACCTTCTCAATGTTGGCATCTACGCCGCTTTCGGCCACGGCATCGTCCACATTCTTCCTCGTCTGTTCACACCTTGGGCAACCTGGTCCCAATACCTTGATGTCCATTCTTTTCCTCCTATATTTTCAAGATCTAGACAAATGCACGCAGCCACGCTTTGATCTTAACCCTGTTGGGAACCGCGCCCACAGAGACCACCTTGCCGTTGATGACCAGGGCCGGGGTCGCCATGACGCCATAGCTCCCTATTTCTTTCATGTCCCTCACGTGCTCCACGGCTGCCAAGAGGTTCATCTCCCCCGTGACCTCCATCACCTCTTTCTCCAGCTTGTCGCAGCGATCGCATCCAGGACCCAGAATCTTGATTTCCAGTCCTTTTGACCCCTCTTCATCATAAGCCCGCCCAAGGAATTTGTTGAATTCTCTCAAAAACGCCTTGCCGTAGGCCGCTCTTGCATGGTCTGGAATATAGTTTTTTTGCGAGAGACTCCTTATCAGCTGCGATTGAATCTCCTGGTCCGATGCTCCGGCATGCACTTGCGCTATCTGTCGAATGCTCGTCTTCAGCCCGATGATTCCGACTAGCTGGTCATTGATCCTTATCTTTGTAAGATCATCCTCAGGCATCGTTCTCTATGCTATCCTGCGATCCATCCGTAGCTCATCCCAGCAATCGTAGAAAGAATCACGATAATGCCACAAAAAGTGGCCGTCTTTTTCGCACCCATAACCCCGCCAATCACCAGCATGTTAGGCAAGGAAAGAGCAGGTCCTGCCAGGAGAAGGGACAGCGCCGGTCCCTTTCCCATGCCTGCACCGATGAGCCCCTGAAGAATAGGAACTTCGGTCAGGGTAGCAAAATACATAAGGGCTCCTGAGACTGAGGCAAAGAGATTGGCCCAGACGGAATTTCCCCCGACTAAACTTTGGATGTAATGTTCCGGAATGAAGGCGGGATGACCCGGTCGGCCCAGCATGAACCCTGCCACAACCACCCCTGCACCAAGAAGGGGGAAGATTTGCTTCATGAATCCCCAGGTAGATTGCACCCAGTTGATTCTTTCATCCTTCGTAAACCAAGCCTTGAGCATCATCCCCAGGACGATGAGCAGGGCGATCGTAACATGCCACTTGGCAGCAAATATGGCTGGCCATAGTCCGCTCGACTCTGGAGCAGGCCTGGCAAAGGCAGCAAACACCAAAATCAGGACCATGGTTAGCATATACAGTGTATCCTGGAGGAGGGTTCGCCCCCTGGCTTCTTGGTCGGGAACATAGATCTCACCACCCAAGCGGGCTGCATCGTCTTTTCGGTAAATGAACGCCATGAGAAGACCGGCAATCACCGCGAAGAAGACCGCCCCGATAGCTCTAGCAACACCGAGTTGCCAGCCCAAAACCCGGGCTGTCAGGACAATCGCCAGGACGTTGACAGCTGGGCCGGAATAGAGAAAAGCCGTGGCGGGACCGATCCCGGCCCCCCGTGTGTAGATTCCAGCAAACAGCGGTAGGACGGTACATGAACAGACTGCCAGAATGGTGCCTGAGACCGACGCCACCGAATATGAGAGAATCCTCTTCGCTGTGGCGCCGAAGTACTTCAGAACCGAAGCTTGAGATACAAACACTGCAATGGCACCCGCTATGAAGAAGGCAGGGATAAGACATGTGAGGACATGCTCACGAGCGTACTCTTGAAGCATCATAAAGGCCTCAAGCCCGGATTGCCGGATTCTTGCATGATCCCAAGGAATGGAATACGCGCCAATGAAAGCGAGAAGAATAAGTGTCAGTTTAGTTCGCTCTTTCATCCTGATGTCCCTTACCTGCACAATAGGAGTTCTCAGCCAATTTTATAATTCTATGCCTATTTAG
>JASFPF010000036.1:0-8484 GCA_050116135.1 Deltaproteobacteria bacterium
AACATGACAAATAAAGTACTCTTGGAGAGGCTGAGCGAGATGAATATCTCTGTCAAGAGTCACATGAGTGTTGTGGATGAAGAGACAGCATCTCGCACGAAGGAAGTGATACTTGGTCAGAAAAGTGAGATCCTGGTCGAAAAACGGGTCAAGGAGACGGTCATCAGAAGGCGAAAGAAGCTTGTTAAGAAGCCTTCGGAAGCACCCATCATTTCCCCTGAGGCCGAGGAGAAACCGGCTGACGTTTTAGCCGCTGTGTCTGAAAAGACCTCTCCAAAAAAAGTGGTCGAACTGGTGGAACCAGAGGCAGCAGAAACCAAGGTTGAAGAGGAAAAGCCTGAAGAGGTCGCCCCTGAACCCAAGGATATGAAAGCCGGATCCGCGGAGACAGAACCCGTCAGAAAAGTCAAGGTCAAGAAAAGGCCTAAAGCCAAGAAGGAAAAACCAGCCAAAATCATCAAACTGCCTGAGGTGAAACCTCCTGCTCCCTCCGGGGATGAACTCGCCGGCGAAACAGAATTGGCTGCGCCAGTGGAAGAACAGGCAGAGCCTGAAAGCTTTGTAGGGCGTGCGCAAGAACAAGAAGAGCCTCCCCCGGTTGCCAAACGCAAGGTAAAGAAAAAGGATAGACGGTCACCGGATGTGTTGGAAGAGGATAAGCGTTTCCTGAAAAAGAAGATTACCTTTCGGAAAAAGGAGGTCTTGGAGAAGTCCGACCTCTATGACGGCAAGGTTCTCAAGGGCCGAAAGGGCCGCAGGGTTCGCAAGGGCAAGGTCGCTGTCAAGGGGGAGGCGACCTTGATTACCACCCCGAAAGCGATCAAACGTCGGATCAAGATTGATGAAGCCATTATGGTGTCAGACCTGGCCAAACGTATGGGAATCAAGGCGAGTGAAGTCATCAAGCGATTGATGGCCCTGGGAGTGATGGCCTCTTTGAATCAAGCGATCGACCTTGACACGGCAACCTTGATTGCCAGTGAATTTGACTATGAAGTTGAGAAAGCCGCCTTTGAGGAAGAGGACATCATCCGCGTTGAACAGGACGACCCTGACAAGCTGAAGTCCAGACCTCCGGTGGTGACCGTTATGGGCCATGTCGATCACGGCAAGACCTCGCTGTTAGATGCCATCCGGGAGACGAATGTTATCGGGGGTGAGGCAGGGGGCATCACTCAGCACATTGGGGCTTACCATGTGAGTGTGAGAGATAGGCAGGTGGTGTTTCTTGACACGCCGGGACACGAGGCATTCACAGCCATGCGTGCCAGGGGTGCCGAAGTGACTGACCTGGTGGTCCTTGTAGTCGCTGCAGATGACGGGGTGATGCCCCAGACCGTTGAGGCGATCAGCCATGCGAAGGCCGCCCATGTCCCTATCCTTGTGGCGATCAACAAGATCGACAAGCCAGAGGCCTATCCTGATCGGGTCCTAAGGGAATTGGCCGAGCACGGCCTTTCGCCAGAGGCATGGGGCGGCGACACCGTAGTTGTAAACGTATCAGCCAAGGAGAAGACAGGTCTTGAAGAACTTCTCGAGATGATACTCCTGCAGGCCGATGTGCTGGAACTCAAAGCGAATCCTGACAAGCTCTCAAGAGGCCGCGTTATTGAAGCAAAACTGGACCCTGGGAGAGGCCCGGTGGCCACGGTACTGGTTCAGGAGGGGACATTAAACTCTGGTGGTGCCCTGGTTTGTGGCGCCCATTACGGAAAAATCCGAGCCATGGTTGATGATCGAGGCGACCGTTTGGATGAAGCTGGACCCTCCATGCCCGTTGAGGTGCAAGGGCTTTCAGGCGTCCCCATGGCTGGTGACGAGTTCGTTGCTGTTGCTGACGAAAAGGTGGCAAAGCAAGTGGGGCTGCATCGTGCCAGGAAGCAGAGAGTGCGGGAGCTGGCGAAGACCAGCAAGTTGACCTTGGAAAAGTATTATGAACAAATGCAAGACGGCCTTATCAAAGACCTGAACCTCATTATTCGGGCCGACGTTCAGGGGTCTATTGAGGCCTTGACTGAAGCCGTGCAGAGGATTCCATCTCGCGAGGTCAAGGTCAACATTGTGCATTCCGCTACTGGGGCCATGGCAGAATCAGACATCATGTTGGCCACGGTTTCCAAGGCGATTGTGATTGGTTTTAATGTTCGACCCAACCCCAAGGTGCGGGACCTTGCGAATGAACATCACGTGGACATCCGGTTCTACGACGTGATTTACAATGTGGTCAATGACATCAAGGCTGCGATTGAAGGCCTGATGGAACCTACCTATGAAGAACATCTTGTGGGGCGGGCAGAGGTCCGGGATGTCTTTTCTGTTTCTAAGGTGGGCACCGTTGCAGGCTGCTATGTCACTGAAGGAAGAATGGAACGCGGGCGACTAGCCAGGCTGCTTCGTGATGGTGTCGTGGTCTATGATGGTAAGATACGGTCTTTGCGTCGTTTCAAAGATGACGTCAAAGAGGTACAGAGTGGTTATGAATGTGGCGTGGGCATTGAAAACTACAATGATGTCAAGGTCAATGACGTCATTGAATGTTACGAGGTAGAAGAAGTGAAACCAGTCTTGGAGTAAGTACTGTCGCTCACTTCGAATGACCTTTCGCTTAGTTTGGGCAGTTATTAAAATGGTGGTTGGAACCGGAACAATCGTCCTCAGGATCCCGGGTAATACTTCCTTGAAGGGTAAACGCAGAGTCGTAAAGGGTATCGTGAACAGGCTGCAACATACCTTCAACGCCTCTGTAGCCGAAGTTGGGGCCAACAACAGTCATCAGCGTGCAGAGATTGGCTTGGCCTTGGTAGGCAACGACCGACGATTGATTAATTCGAAGCTGGATAAGGCCTTGAATCTTATTGAAACCATGCAGTTGGCCGAAATTATCGACACGGATCTGGAGATTATCAATTTGTAATGCCCTTTAGGCGAGCTGAGAGAGTCGGGGGGTTGATTCAAAAGGAGTTGTCCGACCTTCTGGTCACAAAGATCAAAGACCCCCGTTTGGTTTTGGTCACCATTACTAAGGTGAACATCACAGACGACCTGCGTTCCGCTCGCGTCTATTTCAGTGTTGTTGAAGGACAAGAACGAAGGCAGGGCGCTCTGGCAGGCTTTGAGAGCGCCGCGGGCTACCTGAAGCGCCAATTAGGACATCGTCTAGCGTTGAGACGTATACCTGAACTCAAGTTCGTCTATGACAAATCCTTTGATCAGGCTGCTGCTGTGGATAGGATTTTCAAGACAATACACCATGAGACCCGATCAACGGTTAGCAAATCGCCCCAAACATAGACACCGTGTTTCCCCGGCCTCTCGCACCACCCCTGACGACCCTGCCGTGGGTTTCTCCCTCGGCGCAGGCCGCGGCTTGCCACGGCATGACGGAAGGCGGATGAACGGCATCGTGGTGGTGGACAAACCTGCAGAGATGACATCTGCCCAAGTCGTGGCTGAGGTGAAGACCGTTTTGGGGGCGAGAAAGGTGGGCCATACAGGGACTCTCGACCCCTTTGCCACGGGGGTTTTGGTCTGCTGTGTGAATCAGGCCACACGCCTTGCCCAGTTTCTGACCCGCGGAAAAAAGTGTTACCAGGCGGTTATGCGTCTGGGGATTCGAACCGACACCCATGATTTCACAGGGCGGGTCCTTTCCAGGGAGGCGAGTCTGGCCGTGACACATAGCGAGGTACTCTCGGCCTTCAAGCGCTTCTCGGAGGTCAGAGAACAGGCGCCGCCGGCCTTTTCGGCCCTGAAACATCATGGGATGCCCCTTTACAAGCTCGCTCGCCGGGGAACATTGGTACAAAAACCGTCGAGACCGATTTTCATTTATAAGCTTGTCGTACATGACATCGATCTTCCTGACGTCCGCTTTGAGGTCAGGTGCAGTGAGGGGACCTATGTTCGAACATTGTGTGCTGATATCGGAGACGCTCTGGGGTGCGGTGCCCATTTGACAGGGTTGCGTCGCACCGAAAGTGGCGGTTTCACATTAGGAGAAGCTGTTTCCTTGAACACTATGAAAGCGCTTTTTGTTGACAAGGAAACTTCAAAGTTTGTCATACCTATGCGAGAGGCCCTAAGAGGCATTCCCGAGATTCAGGCCCGGCGTGCCTTGGCGCAAAAGATACGACAGGGACAACCGGTCACAAGAATGGCGTTGGGGCCTCTTGACGACGGAGCCGCTCAGTGGATCAAGGTCACTGATACCGACAGACATCTCATTGCAGTTCTGGATTCAAAGGAGAAAAACGGTGTCTTACCGTATAAGTGTGTATTCCCGAATGGGAAAACCTGACCCGAAAATAAGGCCGCGATGGGAATAAGAATCTGTGAGTAAGAGATAACGAAAGATAGGAGGTTTTGAAAGTGGTTTTAGCCGCAAAAACAAAGGATGAGTTGATTGATCAGTTCAAGCTTCACGAGACCGATACCGGGTCGCCTGAGGTGCAAATCGCTTTGCTGACTCACCGTATCAGCTATCTCAATGAGCATTTTAAAGTCCACAAGAAAGATCATCATTCCAGACGGGGATTGTTGAAACTGGTGGGCCAGCGACGGCGGCTGCTGAACTATCTGAAGGCGAAGGATATCAATCGCTATCGCGCACTCATTCAAGCCCTCGGCCTCCGAAAATAGTCCTGGAAACCGGGGAGGCAGTGAGGCGTGGACGAAAACGTGCATCGGATAACGAATCACGCAAGATTCATCTTGAGGAGACTATGATGGAAATATCTTTTAGAGGAGAGGTGGGTGGTAAAACACTCACCTTGGAAACAGGCAGGCTTGCTCGGCAGGCCGACGGGGCTGTCTTGGTGAGGTATGGCGAAACCATGATTTTGGTGACGGCGGTTTCGACCAATGAAATGCGGGAAGGGATCGATTTTGTCCCGTTAACGGTGGAATATCAGGAAAAGGGATATGCAGTCGGGAGAATCCCGGGCAATTACTTTCGTAGAGAGATTGGACGACCCAGTGAGAAGGAAACCTTGACGGCTCGGATCATAGATCGGCCTATCAGGCCTTTGTTTCCAAAGCATTACAGGCACGAGACACAGGTCATTGCCACGGTGCTCTCAGTGGACAACGAGAACGATCCTGATGTGCTGGCCGTGATCGGCTCTTCGGCAGCCCTGGGGATATCGGATATCCCCTTTGCGGGACCAATCGCCTGCGTGCGCGTGGGCCGTGTCCATGGAGAGCTCAAGGCCAATCCAACGCGAGAGGAACTCCAAGAAAGCGACATTAATCTCATTGTGGCAGGGAGCAAAGACGCCGTGGTGATGGTGGAAGGGGGGGGGCTCTTTGTCAGAGAGGAAGAGATGCTCGAGGCCATCTTCTTTGGTCACAAGGCTATGCAGCCCATCATAGATCTTCAGATGAAGCTTGGGGAGGCTGTCGGTGTGCCGAAACGCCCTGTAGCATCTCGTGAGGTGGACCAAGACTTAGCCAATCAAATAGAGGCCATGGCTGCAGAACGCATGAAAGAGGCTGTCCAAATACCGAAAAAGCTCGAACGCCATGATGCCCTGGAAACGATCAAGGCTGACGTTCTGGCAGCCATTGGACAAGACGATGCAGATCGCAGCGGCGAGGTCTATGATATTTTCCATGCCCTTGAGCGGCGCATCATCCGAAACCTTGCCATCAAAGAGGGGCGTCGGATTGACGGCCGTCTCTTTGATCAGATTCGTCCCATCCAGTGTGAGGTGGGTGTCCTGCCCCGGACCCATGGTTCGGCCCTTTTCACCCGAGGTGAAACACAGGCCCTTGGCATCGTGACCCTCGGCTCCACCGGCGATGAACAGCGGGTCGAGACGTTGGACGGCAACATTTTCATGCCCTTTATGCTTCACTACAATTTCCCCCCGTTCTGTGTGGGAGAAGCAAGACGATTGGGAAGCCCCGGGCGCAGAGAGATAGGGCATGGAGGTCTTTCCACCCGGGCTGTTGAAAAGGTGTTACCAGACAAAGAAGTATTTGATTATACCATCCGCATCGTGTCGGAGATCTTGGAGTCGAACGGTTCGTCTTCTATGGCGACTGTGTGTGCTAGCAGCCTTGCCCTGATGGACGCGGGCGTCCCCATCAGCGCCCAGGTGGCGGGAATTGCCATGGGTCTCGTCAAAGAAGAGGATACGGTCATCATACTCTCGGACATCCTGGGTGACGAGGACCACGTGGGAGATATGGACTTCAAGGTGGCCGGCACCCGTGACGGTATCACTTCGCTTCAGATGGATATCAAGATTCAAGGTCTGACCCAGCCGATTATGCGACAGGCCCTTGAGCAAGCACGACAGGGGCGCCTATTTATTCTGGACAAGATGAAGGAGACGCTGGAAGAACCCAGACCGCAAATCTCCCCGTATGCCCCCAAGATACTGACCATGCAGATCAATCCGGACAAGATCCGGGATATCATTGGGCCTGGCGGTAAAGTCATCAGGGCCATCCAGTCGGAGACTGACACCAATATAGAAGTAGAAGACACGGGCCTGGTCAAGATTGTCGCCGTCAATACAGAAAGGGCAGAAAAGGCCCTTAAGATGATCGAAGCGATTGTCCAGGAAGCCGAGGTTGGCGCCATCTACGAGGGAACTGTGCGCAAAATCATGGATTTTGGGGCCTTTGTGGAGATATTTCCAGGGACCGACGGACTTGTCCACATTTCTCAACTCGACTCAAAGCGTGTCAATAAGGTGAGTGATGTCTTGAAGGAAGGGGACAGGGTAACGGTCAAGGTCCTTGAAGTCGATCGCGATGGGAAAATCCGCCTGAGCCGAAAAGCCGTCTTGGAAGGAGAAAAGGGTGGGGGACGATTTCAACAAGATCACCTTGGGTAACGGGATTCGAGTCGTCACCAAGCGGATGCCCCACGCACGCTCTGTGACCATGGGCGTTTGGGTAAATGTGGGCGCCCGTGATGAGAGGCCGGAGGAAAGCGGTCTTTCCCATTTTATCGAACATATGATCTTCAAAGGAACCGAAAAGCGAAGCGCCATTGAGATCGCCAAGGAGTTCGACGCTATTGGTGGCCAGTGTAACGCCTTTACGAGCAAAGAAAACACCTGCTATCATGCTAAGGTTATCGATACCTGCCAAGGTACCATGGTGGAGCTCTTGTCTGACATTTTCCTAAACTCTGTTTTCCATGCCAAGGAAGTGGAACGGGAACGCCAAGTCATCCTCCAAGAAATCAAGATGTTGGAAGACACGCCCGATGAACACGTGCATGTCCTGTTGGCACAGGCCGTTTGGGGAAATCATCCTCTGGGCCGTTCGATCCTGGGCCGTCCTGAAACTGTGGCTGAGTTTGATTCTGAAACCATCAAGGCGTATTTTGGGCGAGCCTACCAGCCCGAGCGTATCGTCGTTGCTGCAGCGGGGAACTTGGAACATGAGGCCTTTGGGGCAATGATCAGTCAAGCGTTTTCCGTGGTTCGGGAGAGAAACCATTTTCCAGAGCGCACCGTGCCGGCCATGGATCGAGTTATCACGGCCCACCCGAAGAACCTGGAACAGGTCCACCTTTGCCTCGGAACCAAGGGGGTCCACGTCACTGACCCAAGACGCTTTGCTGGCTCTGTCTTGAATGTTATCCTGGGAGGGAACATGAGCTCGCGGCTGTTCCAAGAAATTCGGGAACGCCGTGGCCTCGCTTATGCTGTTTATTCTTTTCTCTCCCTTTACTCTGATACGGGCATGTGTGGCGTTTATGTGGGGGTGGATCAGTCCAACATAAAAGAGGTTCTAGAAATCATCATCAAGGAGATGAAACAAATTAAGGAAAAACCCGTTGATACCGCCGAGCTTAGAAACGCCAAGGCATACTTGAAGGGTGGGCTCTATCTTGGCGCTGAAAGCACTGAAAACCAGATGACTCGCCTTGCTCACAACGAGATCCATTTTGGCCGTGATGTACCTTTGGAAGAAGTGGAAGAGCGGGTTGAAAAGGTCACGGCCGAAGACGTATTGGAACTTTCTCGGGACATTTTCCAAAATGACGCTGCGTCCTTGACCCTCCTGGGACCGGTGGATGACGAGAGGGCCCATGAGTGGGTGTTGCCCTTATAGAACGGCAGGGCTTTTCTGCCAAGATGCTGCTCTCCATTTCGTTCACAAAAGACTTTTTGCCCTTTCGTCAAGTTTAGGCGCCCTAGCGCACTTCAGTCGTAAATGACCGACCCCAAAATCAAGATCCGTCGACTTCGCTCAGAAACAGATTCTGATATTCCCCTGCCTCGCTATATGACCCCCGGCTGCTCAGGGATGGATCTTTGTGCCGCTGTCGAAAGGGAGCAAGTGGTGGAAGTGGGCTCTGTTACAGTGATCCCCACAGGAATCGCCATGGCCCTGCCAGAAGGATTCGAGGGGCAGGTCCGTCCAAGAAGCGGGTTGGCCTTCAGACACGGGATTGGCATCATCAACAGCCCTGGCACCATAGATGCTGATTACAGAGGTGAAATAAAGGTCGCCCTCATC
>JASFPF010000037.1:0-8478 GCA_050116135.1 Deltaproteobacteria bacterium
CATCCATACTTTCTCAAATTCATCGGTCTGTATCTGCAAACCAGTGAGTTCTGCCAACCGCCACGTTGCCCCCCGTTGGCCCAACCCTCAAATTCAAGGATAAGGATCGGCTGGCTGAGCTCTGGCATGTGCTCTGTGTGGAGCGCTTCCCTCATAAAGCAAGTTTCTCAGATGACAAGGGACGATGTCAAGAAAAGGCTCTTGAGTCAAAGGGCAACACCCTGTTGCCCAAACAGCAACGCCTTACTTTATTCCTTGACACAAAAGCCTGGGTTCTCTATACGCCTATGAAGAACCAAGGGAATTCTATCCCCCCGCATCATTGCCAGAGCCTTGTATAACCTCGGAGAGCGACAATTATGAGGTTTTTGGGGAATCCATCCGGGCGAAACGAACGGCCCAACTTAGTGGGCAAATCGCAAACTGTTTGAGGCCGTTAGGCCGAGTTTTTGCGATTTACTAAGTGAGCACGTGAATGGGTCAAAAACCTCATACCAAAGAGCGAAAAGGGGTTATGCAAAGGTCTCATTACATAGAAGGGAGACAGAGGATGGCAAAAGCACAGAAGCAAAAGGTGACGTCCAAAGAAGCGAAAGCTGCCACAAAAAAGAAGATGGCCAAGAAACCGGCAGCAAAGAAAGCCACCGTCATGAGTGTGGGGATAAAAAAAGAATATCTCAAGAGCAGAAAGACATGCAAGGTGACATTCAGGCTGCCGAGAATTGCTGCCACTGATGCCAAGTGTGTGTGTATCGTCGGGGACTTCAATGATTGGAATCTATACGCCACCCCCATGAAAAAGCTGAAAAATGGAAACTACACCGTCACCCTTGAGCTTCAGCCGGGAAGGGAATATCAGTTTCGTTATCTCATCGATGAATCTAAGTGGGAAAATGACTGGAACGCCGACAAATACGTGAAAAGCCCCTATGGAGACAGTGATAATTCCGTGGTTGTGGTGTAGGATGAACGAATGGATGAATATGAGCCTAACTTGACCCTGGCATCTGGGCCATGGCTGTGTCGAGGAGGAAATATGCTTGCTCCAGTTCGTCAAAGGAACGATGCACCCAGCGACTTCCCCAATAGAAGTTGCAACTCGTTTCGGCTACCAGGATGTGATCATACGCCTTGATAATCATGTGTCGGACCTCTTCTGGATGGTCCCCTTCCTCCCTCCATTGATCATATACCTTTTTTATCCTTTGATAATAGGCACTGGCATTTCGGACCTCGTCCCAACCTTTTTTCTGAAGAAGCGATCCAGTCCACTGAGTAAAATCGCCACCCCAGTGGTGGCCTGTATTCCAGGCCCCTCGATGCACTTCTACCTCCTCAGTCGGGGGATACTTCTCCAAGTACTCGCTAATGTGGACAGGTATGAAGCCCAGGGTGCCCTCCCGGTATCTATCCAGAATAGTATGATAAAAGTACCCCCAGAAACCACTTCCCACATGGGTGGTACGTAACCATCCTCCGTTTTCCCCGTCGGTCCAGGTCGTCACCAGGGCCGGAAAATTACAGTACTTCGTCCGCTCGTAGAGCTCGTGTTGAAACCAACCAGGATCGAGTCCCGATTCCTGGGCGTCCGACAGTTCTCGGTCCCGCGGCACGACGATGATCTCTTCTCCATCGTAGCGGGCAATATACGGCCGATAGCGCAACTCCTCCCAGCGCATCTCTCGCTTGGGTTTGATATACCAGCAATCAACGATCACGTAACAATACCCGTGGCGTTTCAGCATGGGGATCATCTCCATGCAGAAGCCCATTTCAGGAGGCCAAAACCCATGGAATGTCTCTCGCCCCAGGAGATGTTGGCCAAGGCCGATCCACCACGACGTGTGGGCATCCCAATCAGAAGGCGGGATCAACGGGTACACGGGATGATACAGACCGGTTCCCACAAATTCAATATTCGAGCGCCTATAGCGGCCAAGGAAGTCTTCCACATCCACCACATCATGAAAGGTCTCACGGATGGCAGTATCTTCGAGCTGTTTTAGGAGGGTACCAGAAAACCCCATGTGGAGCCTGGCAACATCCTCATAGCCTTCTAACATGCGGGTAGGACGGTCGTAACACCACAGGATCTGTCTTGCCTCCCACCGTTCATTAGAGTTGTGCAAGGCCATGAGATTCCCAAGAGGCTGATGCATGTTGAGTCCGAGTGCATGGTAGACTTCGGACATGGAAGATTCCTCCCAGGGTTTTATGGTGTCGTAAGCACCTATTCCTTAATGTGGTTGTAAATATTCAGATAGTGTCCCCCGGGATGGTTCCAGGAGTAATCGTATCTCATCCCGTTGATCATCAGTTCGCGAAAATACTGAGGATGGCTGTACCACAGACCAATAGCCCGGTGGAGAGCCGATTCTAACCCTTGATGATTAAAATCATTAAAAATGTAGCCATTACGCTCATGATACGGTTTTGGGGCGTAATCCGCATCAAAAACAGTGTCTGCCAATCCGCCAATGCCCCGAACAATAGGGATCGTTCCATATTTCAGTGCAATCATTTGCGTGAGACCGCAGGGTTCAAATGCGCTTGGTATGAGTATCATGTCGGCCCCCGCGTAGATGAGATGAGCCAACTCTTCATTATACGAGATTTCAAGGTGGCAGTCTGGGTTATCATTCAAATGATGTTTCAGCCCCGAAAAAGCATGGTTGGTGGACGGATCAGGGCTCGAGCCCAATAGAATGAACTGGCAGCCGTTTGCCAAGGCGTAAAACATCCCGTGTCGGATCAATTCAACACCTTTTTGATGATCCAATCGGCTTACCACTGAGACAATCGGTTTGAAGTCCTGTCTCAACCACAATCTATGGCGGAGCGCCTGTTTGTTTTTATATTTATTATCAAGGCTATCGATTCCATACTGACAGGCCATGTGGGGATCGATTTCTGGGTTCCATACATTGTAATCAACGCCGTTTAAGACCCCTCCAAACTTCACGCTGTGCACATGTAGAGTATGCTGGAGTCCATAGCCGAGATCGGAATGTTTTATCTCTTCAGCATATCGGGG
This sequence comes from Deltaproteobacteria bacterium, assembly GCA_050116135.1. Classification (GTDB taxonomy): domain Bacteria; phylum Desulfobacterota; class Desulfobacteria; order Desulfobacterales. Next base: position 3,035 of record JASFPF010000037.1, read on the forward strand.
AGACACAGTCGTCACAAAGTTGGAATAGACAATGCCCCCCTTCATCAGGTTGATAGCCCCGTGGTTAACGTTATCCTGAAGCTTCTCCGGGGTCATGTAATGGACAGGGTTCAGGCCCACCTGCCTAAGGGTATGTTCCCCCGTCACCCCCTGATGCTTGAGGTTGTGCAACGTGTAGCAAACCCTGGGATGGGTCATCCCCAAGGGTTTATACATATCAAAAAGCAGTACCGGTACCAGTCCTGTCTGCCAATCATGGCAGTGGATCACTTCGGGGTGCTTATTCGACTTCAGCATGAACTCCAATGCCGCCCTACAAAAAAAGGCAAATCGCTCAGTATCGTCCTCATGTCCATAAAACGTTCCCCGGTTGAAGAAATTCTTAAACGAATGGGATTCGATGAAGAAACACTTTAGACCGTCCACAAAACCAAAGTATACGTCGCAATGAAAATGCTGGTCATGGTACGGAACCCAGAGATCACCGTACGTCTTTTGGAGACCCCAAATCCGATCATACCGCATGCAATCGTACTTAGGCAGAATGATTTCTACAGCATTCCCCCGTGTATCGAGCTCATGAGAAAGCCCCTGAACGACATCTCCCAAGCCACCGACTTTGGCGACGGGCGCACACTCAGGGGTGATCATCACGATGTACATGCTGTTTAACTCCTAGTGGTGAAATTCGGGTCTGTGATCACAAAATGCGCTGTAGTCGATCCGGGGGAAGATGTTGTTCTGGTTTTCAATCAAGGAGAGCCACCCTTCATCAATGGTCGGCCCTTCGATTTGATTCTTCAGCTGACCTAGGCGCCAAAGGTGGGTCTTGGTCCTTCGGGTTCCGTATTCTGCCATGGCCCCCGTGTTAATCATGAAGGCCCAGTCACTGGCCTGTGCCACCAGAAGCTCCCTGGCCGCTTGCTTAAGCGCCCTCAGTTTCAGACCCTTGGCCCGGGGGTAATTTTTGGCTAGCTCTGCCATAACAAGGGCTCCCTGATGGAGGTGGGGATAGATCCAATCGTTTTTCCCATTCAGCCAAGTTTCGTGGAAACCGTTGTATCCCCAACTTGAACCAGATGGTGTTACGACCTGATTAATTGGGTACTCCTCAAGGTATTCGGAAAGGGTGATCAGTCTGATCGTTTCTTGTTCCCCGTGGATCTTCCGGATTAGGCAATCGAGCCAGAGTGGCCCTTCAAACCACCAGTGGCCGAAGAGTTCGGCATCATAAGGTGCCACGATGACCGGCTTGCGATTCATGACTGAAGCCAAATATTCAACCTGTTTTTTCCTGTTGAACATGAAGTTTCCCGCATGGATTTCGGCTTTCCTTTCCGCCCATTCGGGCACATATACTTCTTTATGATCGTTCTGGCCGGTGACGCGGAAATACTTGAAGCCGGTGTCCATGCGAATGCCGTCTCGGTGAATGTAAGGCTTTATGTAATCAAGATCGAGATCGTAGGCGATGTCCCGATAAAACTCCCGGTAATCATAATCTCCAGGGTATCCCTCCACGGAGCTCCAGACTTGTTTGGATGACTCGGGGTCGCGTCCAAAAGCGGCCACGCCTGATGGGCAACAGATCGGGGCGTAGACGCCATATTTGGGTCTCGTCTCAGCACGGGTGATCCCATGCGTTTCTAAGATCGTATAGTCAATGCCCTGTTCGCTAAGCAATTCATCTACGCCAGCATAGTAACCACATTCCGGTAACCAGAAGCCTATGGGACTCCTACCAAATACGCGCTGATAATCTTCGATGCCAAAACGAATCTGTGATCGGACTGCCGAGGCATTGACGGAAAGCAGGGGAAGGTAGCCGTGCGTGGCGGCACTAGCGATGATCTCTACCAGCCCAAGTCCTTGCAGGCGCTTAAATGCCAGGACCAGATTGCGATGATATCGATTGACAAACGCTTCATGTACTTCCAGGAGCTTCTCGTAATACATACGAGCCAGGGCATTAAACTCGGGTTCGGACCTGGTTCGCTTAATCTCTCTTTCGCCTAGCTCTATCAGTCGTTCCAGTCTATAGAGATATCGAGACTGCAAAAAGGGGTCAGCAAGCATTGAAGCAAGGGTGGGCGTCATAGATAAGGTCAATCGAAAATCTATTTCTTCCTCTACAAGACTGTCCAGGACAAAAAGAAGAGGGAGATACGTGTCGGTAATGGCCTCAAAAAGCCAGTACTCTTCAAGAGCGTCCGCATATTCAGGATGCCGCACAAAAGGAAGGTGTGCGTGAAGGACAATAGCTAAATAGCCTTGTTCCATTTTCAAATCTCTCTGTGGTGGGCTGAGTCAACTCTCAGCCGTCAGCCGAATCCTTCTCCTCTTCTGGGGATGCGACCCGTTTTGAAGACACGCCAAAGGCAAACGCTCGCTCGCTCATTTCTGTCATATCAACATCGACCCCTTTTTCAGATGGCCCCTGAACCTTACCCTTCAATGACGGAGCTGGCTGAAAAGAGGGCTTGCTTGTTGTCTCGAATTCACGCCCCCCAACAAGTTTCGTGGAGAGAGTCTTTTCCGAATCCATGGCTCGGGCGATTTCTCCTTCATGCCGTGGCTTTTGCTCCTTTTGAGCTCTTGCCTGCTCTTCTTTATTCCCAGTTTTGATTGTAGGGTCAACACAGTGATCTTTGTGCATGAGAGCTTTCGACAAGCCTTCCTCTGGATTTCCATGAAGAGCCCCCTGGCGTTGGTCTGCTCTTGGAGCAGGCCAAGCAGAAGGGGTCTTGGCCACGTTCGATCGGACGATGGGGAAAAAGCGACCATCTCCCGCCTTGAACCCCAGTTCAACAAAGTATGACTTGTCGGGGCTCCATAGGTGTACGTACCGGCTTCTGGAATAAAGATCGATGTCCAGATCAAAAAAGTTATGGGTCTTCCCATGGTCGACGCTGGCATTGGTGACGTCATAGAATCTCAAGATGGTCTGGGGTTGGGTGTGGTCATCACCGAACCCATGCTTAGCCTTCTCCAGGACGTCTGAGGTGACTTCCCAATAGACATGAAGCAAGTAAGGCTCAATGGCCATTAAAACGGCTCTCGTTTCGCCATATGAATCCGGCAGATCAATCGGTTCCCTGTTGAGTTCATGGGCGTTCTTATCCCTTTCAAAGCCTGAATCCTGAACCTTCTTGTCTCTTCTAGGGCTTGGTTTCACCGCCTTCGCTTTTTTGACCTTTTGCTTTTCGCGGGCTTTGTCTCCCGCAAGCTTTGTAGGCACGCCGTTACCCATGATAGCCCCGTGACCAAGGCAAAGGATTCTTCTATACGTTACTGATTCGATCAGGGGTTGCCCGACCCTTTCTTTCAGCCGCCCTCGGGCGTCTCCTTCACCGAACCTTAGCATTCTCGCTCCAAGGAAGTAAGAGGCGGGCAATGGTCGCAGAGCATCAGTCCCAAGGAGCCCACCCACAAGAGATCAAACCACTGTCGTGTTCAGGGACTGCAGGGCAAAAGCCATGAAGGAGAAACATCCATCGTTTTTGCCGCTCCTTTTCATGGCAACCCATGAACACTGAGTGACGGCAGTAAATCAAGTTACAGGAAAATTAGGAAAAACGCAATCTTGCAGCAGGTCAATCTCTTCCGACAGCGTCTCTTTGAGTGATCAGGACGATCCCTTGGCCTGGCCGTAAATCATATGTAAAAGGTTCCGGGATGTAGGCCATTGGGTATTCTGGCGAAAGATCAACCAGCGGGGCCCCCGCCTGGACAAATTCATGGAGGTTTTCCGCACCAAAATGCTGTTTGTTGTCGGTGTCCTTATTCAAAATAAGCAGGGACTCTTCTTGCGTTGTGGTGGATGCCTTCCACATGAGCAGAACATTCGGATTGCCGTAGTCAATCATCTCTGTAGGAGCCTCCTCCTGAAAGATGGCATGCATCACTTTGATCTTGTTCACCTTTTTTATGAAAGAGGACAAATCAATATCCGTTGTTTCCCAATCTGCCGGTTTCGTTTTTACCACATGGAGTTTTTTGCGAAAACCGAATTCGAACCCCATGGGCATCATCACCCCCGCAGAAAAGAGTGCCGAAAAAAGATAACGTTGCTTGAGCCCTGCTATGTTGCCATCAAATTCTTCACAGAGCCTCACCGTATCATGGCTCTCAGGAAACCCGATTGAAGGAGCAACATCTCGTGTGAGGGCATATTGCTTCATTAACCAGTGGCTTTTGAAATCCCACCATTTGGAGCTGTTGAATATATAGTCAAAACCCGCACTCCCTGTCTCTCTGGTCTGGTCTGGTTGGCATCCGAGAGTCTCTGCAAAAAAGAGCACATCAGGATACCTCTGTTTCGTCTCATGAATGAGTCTTTCCCACACCTTCTTGGGAACCTGATAGGCCGCATCACACCGAAATCCCTTGAAACCCAATGCTATCAGGAATTGCACCACATCTGAAAAAAATCGAAAAAGCCCCTCTTTATCTCTCGTGTGTTTATGATCAAACCGTGCCAAGTCTTTCCAGACGATCTTTTTCCCGTTTTCATTACAGAACGGATGTGCGACACGGCCTTTAGACGCCCATACAAACCACTCGGGGTGTGCCTTGATCAAATCCGCATCGACTCCACAATGGTTGATGACCAGGTCCACCATCAACTTGAGACCCAGTCTTTCCGCCTTCCTGATTGCCTCTTTTAATTGTTCTTGAGGTTTTTGTTCACTCTTCTGATCAATCAGAAGTGGGTTGAAAGCGTAATAATCCGATATGGAGTAAAGGCTGCCCGACCTGCCTGGCTGTTGAATCGGATTCACAAATATCCAGTTAAAACCCAATTCAGAAGCCCTGGATAGATGCCTTTCCCAGTCTGTGAATTTTCCGGCCAATAGAGGAAATAAATTGTAGATGATCATCGGTTCGGGTTTTTTCAAGGACCTTTTCCTTTCTAGTCATTTCTACAACAGCCCTAGACGCTCCGCGCAGAGTCGTGAGACGAGTTCATGGTTCTGAAGAAGTACGGACAGCCAGTAGTTCATCCGTTCCGCATTGGTCTTATCTTGCCAGTGGTTAAAAAGATAAGAGGCGTGGTTTAAAGGCAGCCTTCCCTCTGTGGGGTGAATTTCAAGTGAGAAAGAAAGGCGATCTGGGCCAAGCCGTTCCAGGGCTGCGTTGAGAATCTTTGAAAGTCGAAGAGGGCCAAACATAGGATCAAGATGTCTTTTGCCCTTGTACTCAAAGGGTATAGGGATCTTGTCCAGGAAGCTTACATGGTCGGAAATCCCAAAAGGGCCTAAATGTGAAACAGGATGCCCATCATGTAAATGAAAGTGCAATGGCTTGTCCAGCTGGGCGAGGGCTTGAATGACTCGAATCACCGTCTCTGGTGCAGATTCGACCGCCATCTGAACATCGTCGATCAGCGCCGGCAGGTCTGCATCTTTGGCCGTCATGGCGCATACGTCCTTTCCCGGATGGTC
>JASFPF010000038.1:0-8407 GCA_050116135.1 Deltaproteobacteria bacterium
CAAGGAAAGCAGGAAGAATATAGGACGAGAGAAGTCTTTCATTTTTAGGACATGAATATTGGTGGTTGGCAGAGAGTATCCTTAATAGACTATCCGGAGAAAATCTGCTCTATTCTCTTTACCCAGGGGTGCAATTTTAGATGCCCCTATTGTCATAATCCAGAACTGGTGAAAGCCGGGCTTTTCCGGGAATGTCTCTCAGAGGATGAGATATTGGCTTTTCTGGAAAAGCGTCAGGGCAAACTTGATGCAGTTAGCATTACAGGCGGTGAACCAACCATTCAGCCAGACTTGGTAGAGTTCATTGAGCCAATAAGGAAGATAGGCTATCTGATCAAGATAGATACAAATGGGTCACGCCCTGACGTGCTGGAAGAACTGATCAAACAAGGACTTCTGGATTATATCGCCATGGACGTGAAGGCGCCCTTGGAGAAGTATCGCAAGGTTGCCAAATCCAAAGTTAATCCCGACAAGATCAAACAGAGCATAGAAATGATCATTGGCTCAGATATAGCTTATGAGTTTCGTACAACGGTGGTGAAATCCCTCCTAACAATGAGTGATTTGCAGAAAATCGCAGGATTAATTAAAGATGCTCGATTGTATGTGTTGCAAAAATTTGTTTCCTCAAAATGTCTGGAAAAAAAGTTTTTGGGTGAAACGACATACTCTGACGAAGATTTTAAAGTCTTAAAAAAAAAGCTCAAAGACGAGGTACAGCGCGTTGTCGTGCGATAATTTTCGCTTGTCAGGCTAAGGCCCCTTGGATCCTCTCTTGTAAAAACACAGCAATCCCTTCACTGGTCATGCTTCATATATCTGTATTCTTCTTGAACGGTGCAGGCGAGAAGAAGCCAATGATGACGGCGGGAAGCAAAGGATAGGCCCCTGATTGAGATCCATACACCAGGGGCCAAACTGGGGACTTTTTTGTAACTTGATTGGACTGATGAGAAAACCGACAAGCCGAGACTAGACAGCTACATAAGTACCTCTGCCCACCCTCTTGATCTTTCCCTGCTTGAATGCCCTGAAGACGATATTTCTGACTGGTTTGTCTTCAAGCCCCGTCTTCTTGATCAGCGTGGCAACATCCACACCCTTCTTCGACCTCTGAATGATTTGGAGGACCTGCTGAGTAGCTGTCACGGCAGCGCCTTTCTTGGCCCGCCTTTTCCTGACAACCGCTTTTTTGGCCACCGGCTTCCTTCCCTTGGCCTTTGTGGTCCTTTTGGCTTTGACCGCGGTCTTTCTTTGCTTGGCAACTGAAGCCTTTTCAAGTTTTTCAACAGCCTTTATCAGCTTTTCCGTCTTCTTTGAAAGTGCCTTCAGTTCCCTAGATACCGTCTGCAGCGCTTTTTTCACAATCTCCATTCTCCCTTCCCTCCTCATCCTTAAGTTTGTTTATAATCCACCCTTTCGCTCAGTGCCTTACCGCACTTGAAAAAAGGCAGTTTCTTGGCTTTTACCTGGACAAGTTCCCTTGTTTTCGGATTCCTCCCAGCATAGGCCCCATAGTGTTTCACATACAAACTGCAGAATCCCCTGATTTCGCTCCTGCCACCCGCCGTGAGGGCCTCGGCCATTCTTCCGAACAATATCTCCACTTAGTGACTTCGGGGAGCACAATTATGAGCCACGCCGGGCCTTCATTTCTCAGCGTGCATTTTCAACACAAGGAAATAAAGTGTTCCCTCATACTTCATGTGACCTGCCGCCGTCTCGGCATACGCGCCGTTTCCCCAAAAGAGATCTACCCGCCCTGGACCTCGGATGGCCCCCCCTGTATCTTGATTGAGGACAAAGCGACCAAAGGGTTCCCAGGATTGGATGATCCCATCATGGCCGATCAGAGGCTTGCCGGCTTGAATAAAAGCCAGGCCAGCCTTCGGGAAAAGGCCCAAATCCGTGGCCACAGAACGGCCAGGGGTTAGAATCACTTCAATGGCCCCCACGGGGCCTCGATCGACCACCCTGAAAAACACATAGCTCTCGTTGTAATTGAAGACACGTTCCATGTCCTCGGGGTGGTTTCTCAGGTATGAGCGTATCCGCTGCATGGACATTTCCTCCCAAGAAATTTTTCCCTCATCGATGAGTAATCCCCCGATACTCCGGTAAGGACGGCCGTTGGCGCAAGCATAATTCACGTGCAATACCGTGCCATCGTCCAACTGCACGCGCCCAGCCCCTTGAATATGGAGGAAAAACAGGGCTACTGAATCGGAGACCCAACAGATTTCATATCCCTGCTGCTGAAGAAGCCCTTTGGATTCCACTTCCTCCCGGGAGAAATAGGGAACGACTGTTTGATTCTCATATCGACCAACGATGTGTTCTCCTGCGTATTCCGGCCTGAAGCGTCCCAGATCAATGCGCACCCAATCGTCAGGTTTTCTATAAATCGGATAGGAATAATTCGGCGAAGGATGTCGGCTCCCTTGAAGGGTTGGTTCGTAGTATCCAGTAAACAAGACCTTGCCCCGCCCATCACGTCCAACAGACCTGTAAACCCAAAATGAAGCCTCCACAGCTTTTCTGAGCTCATCAGCAGAGGGGTTTTGTTTCATCACACCCGCAAAGGCTCTTATGGATTCGGCAAGGTGAAACGCGGTGAAGGTGTCGGGCCCAAAACGAAAGGGCGTTGAGGGATCCAGCCGCCTTAGGTAGTCAAGGCTCTGATCCATGGCACTTTTCAGAGAGTCATAGGACATGTCGTCCGAAAAAGAAGGAAACCGGTGGGCCGGGATCCTCACCAGCGCTCGTGGAGCTGTCATAGGCGGCTTGACCTTTGGGGCACAGGCCGACAGAAGAAGCAAAAGACCCAATAGGAGCCCATAGTGAGTACAACGCATGTCCAATCCTTTCAACAAGCAAGGACTTGACCGAGTCACTGGTCCGAGTCATTTTAGGGCCGAAAATAGCCGTTCATATTCTTGACACTTTTCGTCTCATCTTGTCAACCAGCAAGGAGCAATGGCAATATTTGACAATGCCTTTAAATGTTGGCAAGCTGTTTACCGTCCCCTAGTCCGGCTTTGTCTAAGATATTCCAATAACCCATCAAAACGATTCTTGTTTGGATCACGACCCCACAAGACATGGATCCTGAAGAATCGTGTTTCCGGAGGAAGACAATGAAAGGAATCTTTGTAAGGTGGCTGATCTTGACTGGTGCGATTATCATCGCTTCCTATTTGCTGGATGGGATAAGGGTGAGCGGTTTTTTCCCCGCCTTCTTTGCAGCTGCCATCTTGGGCATCCTGAATGCATTTTTGAGACCGATCGTCATCATTTTAACCCTCCCTATCAATATCTTGAGTCTTGGTCTGTTCACCTTCCTGATTAATGCCTTCATGTTGAAGATGGCCTCTGGGGTCATACCCGGCTTTGACGTCTTCGGCTTTTGGTCCGCTGTGTTTGGCTCCCTTCTGATCAGCTCAGTCAGCTGGGTCCTGAGTTCCTTTGTAAATGCCCAAGGAACGGTGCAGTATATCGACCTCAAATACAAAGGTGACAATAGGTGGGAATGACGTCTGACTCCCGTGTAGACATCCGCCTGACATCCAGAAAGTGGCAACCGCCATACTGGTTCAATCTTTCCTCCCAATATGCCGATATGTATCCCAGGTAAAGAGAACCTCATCCGAAAATGTTGTCCATGATGTGTCCATGCCATGGGCGAGCAATAGAGGTTGAAATCTGACCCGTCTGGCTATGAACGACGTTTGCAGAATCATACCTTTCCTGATCATGCTCCTTGTCGGTACGCCCCTAGTGTGTCACGGCCAACAGGACTCTCCTATTGCCGTCGTCGAGCTGTTTAGCACGTCCTACGGTGGGCCTCGGATGGATGAGGTTGCCGACTACACTACAGGACGTTTCAGGGACGATAGGCCAAAGTCAGTTTGGATTTCGGATACGTGGAAGGCGTTACAGGAGATGAAGTACAGAAGAGTCTATGGGTCCGTAATTAATGCCAAGGTCAAGGGCAACAAGGCCGCGGTCATCCTTGACGCGAAGATTGGAACGTCTATCGGTGAAACCGAGCAAAAAGAAATCTATCATCTCATTAAAAAGGGACAAAGATGGTTGATCGATCAATTGCAGGTGGCCGATGAAAGCATGAGTAAGGAAAAAATGAAATTGTAACACCAGCAACTTCCTTCCCCTAACATCAGCCCCCTTTTCAGACAAGGCGCAAAAAGGTTTACACTTCGGCAGAAGGTCCCGTCACGGCAGACGGGCACGACCTGCCACTCAATGTTTCTGTGCGAGGTTATAGTTGATTTGTGAAAATACATGTGCTATTTATATAATTTTTTTGCTGGGAGAGTTTAACAAGGCAACAACGCATTGAGATCTGCATTGCGTTGGTCTTGACCACTATTGATGCAGGCTTAGGCTGATACCTATGATTGTTTCGATGCTGGGAGCAGGGCAGGAGCCGGTACCAAAGCACGAGGGAGGACATCTCAATGGACGCGGATAGGATACTGGAAAGCAGATTGGGGTCTGAGAGCTTAAGAAAACTGATGGCCCTTAACAACGGGCCTCTGAATGAGGTGATTGCAGATGCCATTTTACAATTTCAGCCTGCCTCTGTATTTGTCTCGTCGGGTTCTCCGGAAGACTTGCACCGCGTGCGCGTACAAGCCATCAGGCGAGGGGAAGAAAAGCCCCTGATTCTGCGAGGCCATACTGTTCACTATGATGGGTATGAAGATCAGGGAAGGGATCCGGTCAATACGAAATTTCTCGTACCTCACGGCATTTCGCTGGGCCCGGCCCTTAACAGCGTTGACAGGGACGAGGGCATCGCTGAGATAGACCAGGTGATGAATGGTATCATGCGCGACAAAGAGATGGTTGTCAGTTTCTACTCTCTAGGGCCGCTGGGCACTGAATTTGCCGTGCCATGTGTCCAGATTACCGATTCGTACTATGTCACCCATAGTGAGGATATACTCTACCGACAGGGCTATGAGCTGTTCACAGAGGAGACCGGCCAAGGATGGTTCTTTTCATTTCTACATTCTGCCGGTGCTCTAAAAAACGGCGTCAGCCGCGACGTTGACCTCCGCAGAATGTTCATTGACCTGGAGAAAAATTCCGTTTATAGCGCCAACACACAATATGCCGGCAACACGGTAGCCGCAAAAAAATTGGCCCATCGCCTTGCCATCAGGAAGGCCGCAGAGGAAGACTGGCTGGCTGAACATTTCCTCGTCACCGGGGTTCCCAGCTATGAGGGCAACAAGACAACCTATATCGCTGGGGCCTTTCCGAGCTGGTGTGGTAAGACATCAACCGCCATGCTATTTGATGTCGTGGGAGACGACCTAGCCCATGTTCGGAAAAAGGATGGCAAGGCCTATGCAGCCAACGTGGAGAAAGGGATGTTCGGGGTCATCAAAGATGTCAACCCTGAAGATGATCCTTATATCCACGAGATTCTCGTGAATCCAGGCGAAATCATATTCTCAAATGTTCTTGACGTGGAAGGAAGGCCTTACTGGCAGGGCATGGGAGACGTACATATCCCCCTTAAAGGGGATAACCATTCCGGACGCTGGTGGAAAGGAAAGAAGGATAAGAAGGGAAAACTCATTCCCATTTCCCACGACAATGCCCGGTTTTGTGTCGGCTTAGAGGGACTTAAGAACTACGACGACGCCCAAGTGGTCGACCTCAGCGGTATTATTTATGGCGGACGAAATTCAAGAAGACCGGTGCCTGTATCCCAATTGTACGGCTGGGTCCACGGTGTGTTTTATGGCGCCAGCATCGAATCCGAACCCACGGCGGCCACGGTTGGCCAGGCCAGTTCTCAAATCATTATTAATCCTATGGCCAACAAAGAGTTCTTGTCCGTTCCTATTGGAGAATACTTGGAAAACCACATCAAGTTTGGAAGAGACTTAACAGACCCTCCAAAGATATTCTATGTCAATTACTTCCTTAGAGACCCATCAGGGGAATTTACGAACACTAAGATGGATAAGAAGGTCTGGGTCAGGTGGATCGAAAGAAGAATCCGCGGCAAGATTGGGGCTTATGCCACGCCCACGGGCTTTATTCCTAAATACGAAGACCTGGTTGTGCTCTTTGAAAAAGAGTTGGCGGCGAGCTATTCGAAAGAGGACTATGAACTTCAATTCACGACCCGAGGGCCGGAGCTTTTAGAAAAACTGGACATTGCAGAAAGGTTTTTTCGAAAAGAGACAAGCCTCGTTCCAAAAGAGATCTTCCAGATGATTGACATACAAAGAAAACTACTCCTTGAAGTCCAGAAGACGTATGGTGATGATGTCTCGCCTTTTAGGTTCAAAGACTATAAGGTGCCTGTCTCCCTGACTCAGCCGTTCTAAATGGTTTAACTCCTTGAGGCCCTTGCAAGGGCAGGTTTTTCAGAGGCCTCAGCCGACGAAGGGCCGTCTTAGTATACTATCCTTTAGCCAGAACTTGTCATCCTTTTCAGGACACTGGATGTTATAGTGCAAACCGCGGCTTTCCTTCCTCAACAAAGCACTCTGGATAATGAGCTCGGCTACCATGGCGATGTTGCGCAGCTCGACCAAATCCGACGTGATCTTGAAATCCCAGTAGTACTCATGGATTTCTTTCTGGATGGTTTCAATGCGGTGTTGGGCCCTCAACAGGCGCTTGTTGGACCGCACAACGCCCACATAGTTCCACATGAACCTTCGAATTTCCTCCCAATTATGGGCAACCACGATCGCCTCGTCGCTGTCTGAAGTCCCCATAGGATCCCAGGGGGGCAGGTCCCGACACACCTCGGCATTGATTGCCCCGAGGTCTTTCACGGCCTGTTGGGCTGCCCGGTGGGCATAAACCAGGGCCTCTAGTAGAGAGTTGCTGGCAAGGCGGTTGGCACCATGGAGCCCCGTGCAAGCGGTCTCGCCCAACGCATATAGCCTTTCTATATCGGTCTTGCCATCCATGTCGACCAGCACACCGCCACACATGTAATGGGCGGCAGGAACGACGGGGATGGGGTCGTTGGTCATATCTATGCCAAAGGAAAGACACTTCTGATAAATGTTTGGAAAACGCTCCCTCACAAAGTCATGCGCTTTATGAGTGATGTCCAGAAAAACGCAGTCCTGTCCACTTTTCTTTAACTCATGGTCAATGGCACGGGCCACCACATCTCGACAAGCCAAATCTTTCTTAGGGTCGTAATCCTCCATGAAAGCGCGACCTCGATAATCAATCAGGACGCCACCTTCCCCCCTGACCGCCTCGGAGATAAGAAAATTCTTGGCTTCAGGGTGATAAAGACAGGTGGGATGAAATTGGACGAATTCCAGATTGGCTACCAGGGTGCCTGCCCGATAAGCCATAGCAATCCCGTCACCTGTAGCTATGTCGGGATTGCTTGTGTAAAGATACACCTTCCCGGCGCCACCGGTGGCCAGCACGGTGATCTTGGCATGAAAGGTATGAACCTCACCCGTTTTGGTCGCCAACACGTAAGCACCGCAACACAAGTCCTCATGGGCGGCCGTCACAACGCCCCGTTTCATCCTTGTGGAATAGGTAATGAGGTCCACGGCAATGTAGTTTTCAAAGAGGCCTATGTTGCCGTGGTTTTGGGCCCGCTCCAAAAGCACCTTTTCAACGGCCTGGCCCGTGAAATCGCCAGCATGGACAATCCTCTTCTGGGAGTGTCCCCCTTCAAGCCCAAGATCCAGTTCCAGCTTGCCTTTATGGTCCCGACTGAAAGCAACCCCCCAGTTTATGAGTTCCTGGATCCGAACTGGACCGTCCTCTACAACCATTTCCACGACATCCAGCTTGCACAGCCCGTCGCCGGACTCCAAGGTGTCTCGCACATGAAGCTCAAAGGAATCATATTGCCCAAACACTGAGGCGATACCTCCTTGGGCATAGTTGGTGCTCGTTTCAGCGGCCTCTTTCTTGGTGACGATGGCAACCTGGCCAAACTCAGCCACCTTCAGGGCAAAGGTCAGGCCTGCTATGCCGGTGCCAATGACCAGGAAATCAACGTCATACTGCATGCTTCATTCCTCGGTTGTTTTCTGGCATAATCCCTGAGGTTCTTGGGGGTTTGTCATTCGATTTTCTTGGGACACTGCTAAACGAGTTACAACAGCACACGCGATGTGGGGGAAAGGGCGGCTTTGCAAAAACCGGGGCTTCCGTATAGTTATTACACAACAACAAGGTTTTCGAAGTTACCGGGACGCCGTTTGCCGGTACTGTCGAGACCATACAGGACGACGGGAGGCCGTGGCGTAGCCCCTTTACAGCAAAGAGGACCGCCGTTTCGGCCGTCGAGAGGCATAGCCGATGATGAAGCCCACGAGGATCACGCTGGCGCCAGCGATGAACCATCGAAGCGTTTGGCCATTCCGAA
>JASFPF010000039.1:0-8368 GCA_050116135.1 Deltaproteobacteria bacterium
CGGGGTATCAAGAATTCAGAAGACAGAATAGATTCCCCGACCGATCACGCGGGGTCCACACCAACCTTTTTCTACTGCATTCTGACTCCTGGCTCCTGGATTCTTTAACAAACATCATAGAGCTCGATGGCTAATGCATCACTAGTCGCGGCAAGCCGCGGGGAATTGGACCCAATAGAGATTAAAACGCCCTTGTGGGAGGACATACGAGTCTCATTGCGATGAGGCCTTTACACAAGACCAGAAAAAATCGGAATCTGAAGAAGAGACTACGGAGGGATCTGATATGATTAACAAAGCAATAGCGGCGTTGTTGTGTGGCGCTGCGCTGCTTTTTCTCGCTTCGGTGGTGATGGTGTCAACAGCCTGGGCAGAGGAAGCGGAAGACCGAGGGGGTCCCCTGAGACTCACGCTCAGCCGCGCCATCGAGATGGCGCTAGCATACAATCTGGACATGAAAGTGGCTCAAGAGGAAGTCGAGGCCGCCGGGGAACGCCAAAAGGAGGCGAGAACGGGCTTTCTGCCGTCATTGAGCGGCAAGTACAGCTACCGCCGTCCCAGCGAGGTCCCCTATGCGGTCATTGCCGGAAACCAGTTTGATTTTGCCGACAGGAATCAATACCGTTTCACAGGTACCGTTTCACAGCCCTTGTTTACGGGCTTTTCCACCCTGTCGAATTACCAGTTAGCCCAGTTAGGTCTGGACGTGGCCAACCTCCAAATGGCCCGGACCCGGCTTGACCTGATCCTACAGGTCAAGGAGGCCTACTTTGCCGTCTTGACTGCGGAGCAGCTCCAGGAGGTGGGGAAGCAGTCCGTGGAACAGTTGCAGGCAGAGCTCAAGGTGGCAAAGGACTTCTATCGGGTCGGGATGAGTCCCAAGATCGACGTGCTCGACGCAGAGGTTCGGTTGGCACAGGTCGAGCAGCAACTCATCCGGGCTTCCAACGCTGTCCGACTGGCCAAGGCCCGCTTGAACACCATCCTGCGCCGACCCATTGATCAGGAAATCGTCGTGGCGGACATCCTCTCCCACCAGCCCTATGAGAGAACCTATGAGTCCTGTGTGGAGATCTCACTCAAAGAGCGCCCAGAGCTGTTGGAGGCAGAGAAGAATGTGGTCCAAGCTGAAAAGGAGATCACCCTTGCCAAGAGCGCCTATTATCCAGAGGTGAGTCTGTTGGGCAACTACTATCGGGCGGGAGATGATGCCGCCTTGAACGGCAGCGACTTTGTGGACCGGGAGAATTGGGACGTGGTGGCTGAAGCCACCATGACCTTTTTCGAGTGGGGCAAGACGCGGCATGCAACCAGTGAGAAGCGGGCCCGTCTGCGCCAGGCCAGACAGGCGGTGGAGCAGATCCAAGACGCGATACGCCTGGAAGTCAAGACCAGTTACCTGAACTTGGAAACCGCAGAGAAAAACATCTGGGTAGCCAAGAGGAGCGTGGAATCAGCAGAGGAGAATTTTCGCATCAGCAAGGAGCGATACAAGGAACAGGTGGCCACGGCCACAGAAGTCCTGGATGCTCAGACCAGATTGACCGAAGCCAAAACCAACCACACCAGAGTCCTTGCCGAGTTTAACGTGGCTCTGGCCCGTTTGGTTCGAGCCATGGGGACCGACGAGGCCTCTTGAAGGGAGACTGCGAGACGGCCATCTGCCAACGGTTGTTTCTGATCCGTCGTCCATGGTCTCTCTTAAAACCGACCACCAGCCTTTGGTACCATGCCCGTGCACCCATGACGTCAAAAAAGGGTGTTTTTTCCTTGACAAATTATATATAAAATTATAGTCAATGAGGATAATATATAGATAAGTGTAATTTAATTATATTTAATATTTCCCTCGGAAGGAATGCAGAAACATGGACAATTATATTATTTGTGAAAAAAGAGGCAATCTCCCCAGAATTCATGTGAAGATATGCCAGCATCGATGTGAGTACGCCAGGGACTGTCAGGCCTTTCAGGATTACATGAAAGCCCAGGCCCGAGCTGAAATAGTCATCAGACCTACCACCGGCGATTGGCCCAGGGAAAAAGGTGTCCCCTTGCCAACCCCCTAACAGCTTCCAAAACCCGTCTTCAGATGATCTTTAGGCCTTGACGAACTTGAGGAAGTTTTTTACACTCCCATCACCTTGTTCTCGCATTCTATCTGGATAACATTAGCCAGTGCCGACCCACGAAACGTGGTTCAATCAAGGGGCACAGGCGTCAGTTTCCAATCCAGAAATGAGCATTCTTTGCTCTGAGCAAGGCCGCACAAGGGTTTACGCCGAGGCGTACTTCTCGTTCGTCGCAGGCGACAACCCGCGGAGAACGACGCTCACAGGAAAGAGGGCCGTTTATGGATGGAAATTAGCTGTTTGGCCTTTCTTAGTATAGATTTCCCCGAGACATTGCCGGCCAGGCTGAGCCCTCCTTTGACTCTTGAGGAGATGCAAGGAGTAAATGGGATTGGAGATGAATACAACGGGCAGACACATTGACATCAACATCGAAGATGAGATGAAGCGGTCCTATCTGGATTATGCCATGAGCGTGATCATCGGCCGCGCGCTGCCTGATGTTCGTGATGGCCTGAAGCCAGTCCACCGCCGGATTCTTTATGCCATGCATGAGCTTAAGAATGACTGGAACAAAGCCTACAAGAAGTCGGCTCGTATTGTGGGGGATGTCATCGGTAAATACCATCCCCATGGTGACACGGCCGTGTATGACACCATCGTGCGCATGGCCCAGAGCTTTTCTCTGCGTTATCCCCTGATCGACGGCCAGGGCAACTTCGGGTCCGTGGACGGCGATCCGGCTGCTGCCATGAGATATACCGAGGTGAGGCTCACGCGTTTGGCCCATGAAATGTTGGAGGATCTTGAAAAAGAGACCGTCGATTTTGCCCCCAACTATGATGAGTCTCTTGTTGAACCTTCTCTCTTGCCGGCAAAAATCCCTAACCTGCTCATTAATGGGTCCTCTGGCATTGCTGTGGGCATGGCAACCAATATTCCGCCCCACAACTTGTGTGAGGTCATCGATGCGACCGTCGCCCTTATCCAGAACCCGGCGATCTCGTTTGAGGACCTCATGATCCACCTGCCAGGCCCTGATTTTCCCACAGCAGGCATTATTTACGGGTGCGAGGGTATTGAGTCCGCCTACCGAACCGGAAGAGGCATTATCCGGGTTCGGGCCCGTATCATGATAGAAAAAGATCGGAGAACGGGTCGGGAAAGTATCATCATTACCGAGCTTCCCTACCAGGTTAATAAGGCCAGGCTGATTGAAAAGGTCGCAGAACTGGTGAAAGACAAACGTATCGAAGGCGTCAAGTTTGTCCGGGATGAATCGGACCGGGAGGGGATGCGGATCGTCGTCGCCCTGAAAAAAGACGAAATCGCCGGGGTGATTGTCAACCAGCTCTATGCCCATACACAGATGGAGTCTACTTTTGGCATCATTCTGCTGGCCATCGTGGATAGGCAACCTCGGCTGCTCCCCTTGAAAGAACTCCTTGGCCATTTTGTAGAACATCGCAAGCAAATTATTGTCCGCCGTACCCGCTTTGAGTTGAACAAGGCCGAGGCCCGTGCCCATATCCTGGAAGGACTCAAGGTCGCCCTGGATCACATCGATGCGGTCGTGGCCCTGATCCGTTCTTCAAAGAGCCCCCCTGAAGCCAAGGCTCGCCTCGTCTCAGACTTTCAGCTCACCGAGGTTCAGGCGCAGGCTATCCTGGACATGCGCCTGCAACGCCTCACAGGGCTGGAACGGGACAAGATCGTGGAAGAATACAAAGAGACCATCAAGGCCATCGCACGATATCGTGAGATCCTCGCCAGTGAACGTCTTGTTCTGAATATTATCAAGGAAGAATTGATGGCCCTGCGAAAAGCCTATGGCGACGAGCGTCGAACGGAGATCATGGAGGCGACTGAAAAGCTCACGGTAGAAGACATGATTGTGGAAGAAGATATGGTGGTCACCATATCTCATGCCGGCTACATCAAGAGAAATCCTGTCACCTTGTATAACAGCCAGCGGCGCGGCGGCAAGGGGAAAACGGGCGTTGGGGTGAAGGAGGAAGATTTTGTAGACCGTTTGTTTGTGGCGTCCACCCACGACATGTTCTTGTTTTTTACAAACTGGGGCCGCGTCTACTGGCGCAAGGTTCACGAGCTGCCCCAGGCCAGCCGCCTGGCACGGGGCAAGGCCATTGTGAATCTTCTTTCTCTGGGGGAGGGGGAAAAGCTCGCCACCGTGCTTGCAGTGCGATCCTTTGAACCTGGCTTCACCGTTCTTATGGCCACCCGTGAGGGATTGGTGAAAAAGACAGACCTTATGGCTTACAGCCGCCCCAGGGCGGGCGGCATTATCGCCCTGAATCTTGTTGCCGGTGATGAACTCATCGCCGTCCGGATCACTGACGGCACACAAAACGTCTTCCTCGGTTCCAGAAAAGGAAAGTCGATCCGGTTTCATGAATCCGGCGTGCGGGCCGTGGGTCGTGCCAGTCAGGGGGTCCGGGGGATGCGTCTCGCCGAGGAGGACCATATTGTGGGCATGGAGGTCCTCACGGATGGCAAGACCCTGATGACCATTACGGAAAATGGGTACGGAAAACGGACTTCGATTGACGAGTATCCTATACAGAATCGGGGGGGTAAGGGCGTTATCACCATCAAGACCACGGACCGAAACGGTGTGGTGATGGCCATCCTCCTGGTCACCGATGAAGATGATGTCATGTTGGTGACCAGCCGAGGCAAGATCATCCGCATTCCCGTCAAAGATGTCTCTGTCATTGGTCGCAACACCCAGGGTGTGCGACTCATCGCCATGGATCCGGGAGAACGGGTCGCCAGCGCTGCCAGCCTAGCGGAAAAAGACATGTAAAGGAAACAGGCATGAACATTGGCGTGATCGGCGCTGGGGCATGGGGCACGGCCCTGGCCAACCTGCTGGCCGACCAAGGTTGCGAGGTTGCCCTGTGGGCCTTTGAAAAGGAAGTGTGCTCAGACATCCTTGAATCCCGGGAAAACAAGGTCTTTTTGCCAGGCATTCGCCTCTGTGAAGATCTCGCCCCGTCGAACGACCTCAACAACGTGGCTGCGGCCAAGGACATGTTGCTCCTTGCCGTGCCTTCCCATGTTTTTCGCTCAGTCGCTGTTCGACTGGTCCATCACCCTGCCGAGAAGACCCTCATCGTCAGCGCCACCAAAGGGATAGAAAACGAGACGCACCTGACCATGTCTGGCATCCTCCAGCAGCTTCTCCCCCCAAGGCTTCACGGCCAGATTGCCGTCCTTTCCGGCCCCAGCTTTGCCAAGGAAGTGGCCAAGAAGATCCCAACTGCTGTCACGGTGGCCGCCCATGTGCCAGCGGTGGCGGAGCAGGTTCAGGCGACGTTTGCCACGCCTTATCTTAGGGTGTACACCAGTTATGATGTCCTGGGTGCAGAACTGGGGGGTGCTTTGAAGAACGTGATGGCCATTGCAGCAGGCATTTCAGATGGCCTCGACCTCGGATATAACACCAGAGCTGCCCTCATTACCCGGGGTGTGACTGAGATCCAGCGTTTGGCCACAAGGCTGGGAGCCAATCCGCAAACGTTTATGGGCCTTGCTGGCATCGGCGACTTGGTGCTGACCTGTACAGGGAAGCTGAGCCGCAACTGGATGGTCGGCCACAGGCTAGGGCAGGGCATGAAGCTTGAAGCCATCCTTTCCCAGACGCCCACGGTGGCCGAAGGGGTCAGAACCACGAAATCGGTTTACAATCTGTCCCGAAAGATCGGGGTGGAAATGCCCATCGCAGAGCAGATTTACCGCATCTTGTACGAAGATCTTGACCCGAAAGAAGCCCTTCGTATGCTGATGAACAGGGATTTGAGACAGGAAATCGATGAAGAGTGACGGCGTCATATGGGTGACAAGAAGAAGCCCCATAAAGGCCAAGGCCATCGAGCCCGATTAAGGGAGAAATTCCTGGCCTCTGGACTCCAAGGCTTTCACGACTATGAAGTCATCGAACTGCTCTTGGCGTTGGCCACACCCAGAAAGGACTGTAAGGCGCAGGCCAAGGCGGCCCTGAGACGTTTCAAGACCCTTCAGGGCGTCATTGAAGCCTCGCCTGAAGCCCTTCAAGAGATCAAGGGCATCGGGCCGAAAAACGTATTCGGTATCAAGTTCGTCCATGCCGTGGCCGGAAGATACTTAAAAAAAAGACTTGTCAAGAAACACCCCATCCGATCGTCCTCAGAGCTTTTTGACTACCTTTACCACACTCTGCGTGACAAGAAGCGCGAGATTTTTAAGGTCGTCTTTCTGGACGCCCAAAATAGGATCATTGCCATAGAAACCCTTTTTGAGGGGACCTTGACCGCCAGCAGCGTCTATCCCAGAGAAGTGGTCCAGGCAGCCCTCAGGCATCATGCCGCCGGCCTGTTCTTGGTGCACAACCACCCTTCAGGAGAGCCCAGACCGTCTTCCGAGGACAGACTCATCACCCGTCAGTTGATACACGCTTGCCGGGTCATGGGAATCACGATCCACGAGCACCTCATCATCGGAGACAACACCTATTTCAGTTTTGCAGATCATGGCCAGATCGCTGAGATGAACCGTGAGTATGAGGCCCTGTACAGTAAGTAAAGGGTAACAGTTTAGTCCCTAAGTTTGGAGAGCGGACAGGAGATTTTTTTGAGATTCCCTCAAACAGGAGTCCCCAGGGAATCTACGACCGGGTTGCTTTTACGGCGTCTCTTTGTCCGGGTTTCATCTGGTATAGGAAAACGAGGCCCAAGATCCCCGAGATCAAGGATCCCAGAAAGATGCCGATTTTTGAATACTCTTGAAAATGGGCTGACGAAAAGGACAGCCCCTGAATGAACAAAGACATGGTAAATCCGATCCCTCCCAGGATGCTGGCACCTACGATGTGCCCCCAACCGACCCCTGAGGCCAGAGGCGTTTTGAGTATTTTTTGGGTCAGATAGGTGAACAGGCAAATCCCAACGGGTTTGCCCACCACCAGGCCCAAAACAATGCCAAGGGTCACCGGATGACCCATGGCATGAAAAACGTCGATGCCCTCAAAGTGAAGTCCCGCATTGGCAAGGGCAAACATTGGGAGGACCAAAAAGGCGATCCAAGACTGTAGACCATGTTCTAGGCGTTGAAGGGGCGTCTGCACGTCATGGCAGGCCAGTTCGATGGCCTGACAGGCATTGAGGTGTTGGCGATTCAGTAAAATGGTGTACCCGCAAGAGCCTGGCTCACACTCAAAGTCGTCCAAGTTTCTGTGAACCTTGGTGAGGAACGTATCGGTATCGTATTTTCCTCTGGCAGGAATGAACATGGCCACGAGCACCCCTGCCACGGTGGCGTGGATGCCAGAGCCCTGGATGGCAAACCACATACAGATGCCCAATATGGCATAAACGACGGTCCAGCGGATCCAGAAATAATTGGCCAGAGCAAGGGCCAAGAGAAAGACAACAGAAAGCAGCAAGTAGTTCCAGACAATCGATTCTGTGTAGAACAGGGCGATAACCAGCACAGCGCCTAAGTCGTCTGCAATAGCAAATGCGGACAGGAAGACTTTCAGGCCTAGAGGAATTCTTTTGCCAAGTGCGGCCAGGACGGCGAGTGAAAAGGCGATGTCCGTGGCCATGGGGATCCCCCACCCTGAAGCGGCAGGGGTGCCATGGTTAAAAATCGCATAGATGGCCGCAGGAAACAACATACCCCCAGCGGCCGCACTGACCGGGATGAGGGCTTTTTTTGCAGATGCCAGCTCCCCGACGAGCATTTCCCTTTTGATCTCCAGGCCAACGATGAAAAAGAACAGGGTCATGAGGGCGTCGTCGATCCAATGAAGTAGCGATTTCGTGATTTCGAAATGGCCCAGGGAGATCTTAAGCTCGGTGTGCCAGACGGTGTGGTAAGTCGTCTGAGGGAGATTAGCCCACACGAGAGCGAGAATGGTTGTAAAAAAAAGAGGAAAGCTTCCCCTAACGATCCGCCTGAAAAACCTTTGAAAAGGCAAGATCATCTGAACGTGTTTGGGAATGTCCCCAACCACTTCATTCTGGAGGGTCGTTTCAGGCATAGCTCTTTTCTGCCTGTTCTGATCACCAAGGTCCCGGGGACATGGAGTCTGGCAAGCCGTGGCCTCTCATGTCTCCGACACAATATCGGCTGAACCGATTAAGCGAGCGCATTCCCCGTAGCTTGCTGCGGGGTTAGCGAGCGTATATAAAATCAGTATTATTCCTTACGGTCGAAGATCCCCTGCAGCTTGCTGCAGGGTCTTCAATTTCGTGCTTCGATATTCGGACTTTAGTCCAGCGAAAGAGAATGAT
>JASFPF010000040.1:0-8365 GCA_050116135.1 Deltaproteobacteria bacterium
CGCCAATGTCGGCTCGCATGAAGATGTAGCGTTCTGGGAAATCGTTCTCCATGCCTGACAGATTTTCTGGGTTGCCTGCGTAGGTCAGCTTGTCCACATTAACCACACGCCCTGAAAAGTCGGATTCTTCTAAGAGATACCGAATAAAATTACTCCCTATGAAACCACATCCGCCTGTGACCAACATGTTTTCCATCAAACTACCCCTCTTGCTTCTCTTATCAGACGCTCCCCAAACATGGAAACGAATTGATCCAAGTCTTTCTGCCAGTGAGGCATCACATTGATGCCCTGCTCTTTTAGACGTCGGTTTTCCAAAATGGAGTTTCGCGGTCTGGTAGCCGGTGTGGGGTAATCCTTTGTGGCACAAGGAATCAATGCATGTGGCACGCCTATGGTTTCAAGAAAGCCTTTGGCCAGTTCATACCAAGTGCAATGCCCCTCTGAGGTGGCGTGATAGACGCCATGGCCCTTGACTTGAATTAGCTTTTCGATTTGCAGGGCAAGCCGATAGGACCACGAGGGGGAACCGAACTGGTCGTTAACGACCCTGATCTCTTCTTCGGGTTTTTTCAGGGCTAACCTGAGCATGGTTTTTAGAAAATTGTGGCCCCTGACACCATACAACCACGCTGTCCGCAATATGCAGTAATGATCGGTGGCTTGGATCAGGGCCCTCTCCCCTTCAAGTTTTGTCCTGCCATAATAGGAGAACGGATTTGGCTCGTCGTCTTCCACATATGGCTCGGGTGGATCTTTCCAGCCGTCAAAGACATAATCAGTGGAAATATGGATCAATCGACCGCCATATTTCTCAACCGTGGATGCCAGGTTTTTGGGTCCTTCCACGTTCACCTTCCAAGCTAGCGATCTGTCCTTCTCACAGGCATCCACATTGGTGTATGCAGCACAGTTGACCACGATGTCAGGCGTGACACGACAAATCACTTCCTTAACGATTGCGGCATCGGCGATATTCATGTCCTTCAAATCAACGCCAACCACCTCATGGTCTTTACGTAGCACTTGCCCACAGTCGCTACCCAACTGCCCATCACAGCCAGATATCAATATTTTCATGACGGGTTCCCCTGGCTTGAGTGCCATTGCCAGGCTGCTTCCATAACGGCTTCAACCTCCATTGAGCAAAAATCGCAAAACCACGGGTGATGGGCTGGCTCCCTGGAAGCCCTGCCCTCAACGGCGGCGATCGTCGCTCAAAAGCTGGAAAAGCCTTTTGGATAAGGGTATGATGAAGGTGGTTTAGCTGGAGATCCCATATCCAGAAAGGCTATAACAAGAAAAGTATAATAAATGTCCTTTGATTGCAAGGAGAAACAAGGCCCTGTTGCTCAGGGGAGCATGAAATAGTTCACATCATCACAGGGCTATAGTTCAAACAGGCATATACAGGTTGCACAAGAAGCCATCAGGAAACGCCTCGTCAACGTGCGGACCATATGGTGCTCCCCCCAGTGAGTGTCTTAGAAGTAACGGTCATGAGTCACTATGTAGCCATGTAGCCGAAAGCCTTTTCCGCGCGACATTGAGCATTTTTGGAATGAGAGGTCAGCTGAGTGAAGCGTTAAGAATCATAAACTGTCTGAGGGCGTTAGCCCGAGTTTTTATAATTCAGAAAAACGAAGCTGACGTCCCGGAAATGCTCACGGAGGGCGGGAAATGGCTTGATGGCGACACTCTACTTTTTGAAGGAATTTCTGAGACCACGACACGAGTAGCTCCAAATAGGAAAGACACGGACAGATGAGTGAAACCAATTGGTATGTTGTCACAGGGGCACCGTCTTCGGGCAAGACCACGCTCTTAAAGGAGCTCGAGAAACTGGGGTATCGGGTGATTCATGAGGTTGCTAGGGCCTTTATTGAGATGGAAATGGAGCAGGGACAAACGCTCGAAAAGATCAGAGCAGACAAAGAAACCTTCGAGAATCGAGTCCTTTATGCCAAGATTGCGATAGAAGAGAGCCTTCCCAAAGATCAGGTGATTATTTTTGACAGAGCCATCCCGGATAGTATCCCCTATTTTGCGCTCGCAGGCCTCGACACCAAAGGGGTGATAGAAAAAAGCCCTCGCCATCGGTACAAAAAAGTCCTTGTATTGGATAGACTCCCTTATGCGAAGGACCAGGCCAGGATAGAAGATCGGGAGACCGCCGAGAGGCTGGATCGGGAGCTAGAGGCAAGTTATAGAATGCTTGGCTATGAGGTAAAAAGGATTGGGGTGATGCCTGTTCAGGACAGATTGAGGCTAATGTTACAAGAAATAGAGAAGAAATAGGGTGCCGTTGCGTGGGTTGCAGAGCTTCACCGTGCCATCCAGTGACTAAAGGAAGCACAACATTGTTCGCACGTTGGTGGGCCGTCAGGGGACACGGAGCTAAAGAAAGGCCGGGGAACCTTCTTAACGGTGGGTTAAAAACTTCCTAAGCTGTTTCCCGCCAAAGAAATGACTTGTTGGAAGGAAGGTTCCGCCAGCCTCATACCTTCTCTACTACAATCAGGAAGATATGTCAAGCATATATTGTGGTCTTTTTCGTTCAAATACACAAAATGTAGGACAACATCCCGTCTATTATCAACCAACTTGCCTGTTGTTGACGCCATGGGCTGTCACCTTGCATTGCAGCAGCCCACTCATCCTATCCACATTGTTCTGCCATTGCAAGGGCCTGACATTACACAGGGCATCAGGACCACCAGGGCTGATGTTGTCAATTTCCCAACCATACTCAGACTCCCGATTTCCAAACTCATCACGTTTCATCCAGGCGCCGCAGTCATCCTTTCGCCAGTGGCTTGGCTTGTGAGTGGAAACGATCTTCCCTTTTTTCCATACCCTTTGAATGACTATTTCACTGTATTCCATGGTTCTACCCCCCTGCCCTGGTCTAGGCTCATGCAGAATTGCAGGGCGCTATACTGGCTGACAAAGCGTGAGCTATGAGCTCAAACTCGGCTTAGCTACCTCAGACAGTTCAAGATCCTCCCGCTGAAATGGGCACACTTGCTTCGCACCGATGGAGACCCCAAGAGGTTCATCATGGTCGTTGAAAGGTGTTGTTCCAAAGTCTTGGTTTCTTGCCGGGCGGCAAGCCTACATACATCTCGTAGACTCTTTTGTTTAAACCACAATATGGTGTATATGTCAAGGAAAAATCAACCTCTGTTCAGGCGGTGTTCAGGCGAGAACCCAAAGGGCAGGGACTAACAATCCCCCTGGAAGACATGAGTTTTCCGAGAAGGTTTGGCCTCTTGAAAGGAAGACTATCAGATTCATCGGCGCCTGAGGCATGTCCCCTGCCTGATAACGCCTAAGTCTTGACCACAGAATCTTCGGTGCCGAAGTTGTTGGGTGCGTAGCCGTCCGCAGCCCAGTCATTTTCCCAGCGCTCGCCGTCCAGCAAGTATCTGAATCGGTAGGTTTGGCCCGCTTGTAAAGATATGGTGGTGCTGAACCTGCCGTCTTTTCGACACGTCATGGGATGGACGGTGGCATTCCATGCGTTGAATTCACCGCAAAGCGACACGGTGTTTGCGTTGACCTCTCGAGGGAGGTCGAAGGTCACCCGACACGAGCGGCCTGCTTTCGAATAGCTTTTCCTCAACATGGCCTTTCCTCCTCTCCTGAACTATAAGTGGGGGTGATTTATGGGGTAGGTCATAAACACGTTACTACGTTTTCTTAAACTATGATCGCGCAAAAATCAAGGGCTCGTAGAGAAAAATGAACAGAAAGGTGTCATTTTGGAAGGCTCACACAAAGGGCTTGGGGAAGGGGTACCGTCATGGCGACCCTTCACGTTTCAGTTAAGGTTAATCTGGACCACGATCTCCCCGCTAAAAAGGGCGTCAACCTGAGTGTAAATGTAATGGGCCATAGCACTGACCTGTTCCTCGATCTCTTGCGCGCAGGCATCCCCTTGAATCCCCGGAACCGTCACATTGATCGTGTGGCTTGCCAAGTCTGTTTCTATGGTTCCCCCATGGCTCTTGGCAATTGAGCGCATGACATACAACTGCAAGGCATGGAGCCTGGCCTTTTCGCTGCTCAATATGGCTGATTTGTCCCAGTAACGCTCGTGCTTTATGGCGGTTTTTTCCTGCATAGGGTCGTCCGATCCTTGGTCCTGCATAGTTTTCTATATCAAGGAACGTGCCAAGTTTCATAGAATGGAAATTCCGTCATATTCATGAATGGTTAACGAATATGGGACAGCACAAAGATGAAAAAAGTTCACATTTTTTGCTCATTGTGTGGATGGGAGGCTCTTGACAAGTGGCAAAAACTTTACTTTTTTTTCGTTCGTCATAGATCTTTGAGGTACTCATTGAAACGACCACGATGAATGTCTTGGGAGGCCCCCCTCAGCTCAGCCATACCCCCCTCATAGTGATGAATTAAGATAGAGTTTTAAATAGTTATGTAGAGAACGAGCCTTTCGGCTTAGCACGTTCAATGCAGCCAAAAGACACACAGTGTGAACAAAAGTGACCTTTTGTAAGACCGTCATGAATTGGGTTGCGGGGTTGGAAAACGAATGCTACGAGAGCTTTATCTTAACCTCATCTCGCCCTTTGGTATAAGGTTTTTGTCGCTTTCCAAGGCTAAGATAAAGCTCTCGATAAGTAGGGTCGTCATGAGAAAGACGGGAGCAAAATGGCAAGGAGAGGTTAAAAAACAGCAGGACGCCCGAAACCAGGGAAAGGCAGGCCTGCCCATTGGCGTTACAATGGGCGATGGGTTTTATGGTTCAAAACAAAGACGTCGTCAAATCCTTGGGCTTTCAGGCTGGCCATGGCCCGCCTGGCTCCAGCCACACTGTCATAGCCGCTGAGTCGAACCCGGTGGATCAAGCCCAAATCGTGCAACGTTCGTATTTCCAGATAGGGATTATGTCCCTTGTCCCGTAGCCGCCTGATCAAACGTTCAGCCGTCATCTTTACCCGAAAGGCCCCCACCTGGATCACTGGGTGTCCAGCCTTGCTCATGCCTGGCTTGACGTCAGGTGTTTGGCCAAGAGCAGTCTCGGATTTGAGCGGCACTTTTCCCAAGGAGGGAGCGCCGCCACCAAGCGGAACCCTCTTATTGTCGACAGGTTTCAAGAAAGCCACTTGAACTGGAAGTTTTTCCTTCCCCAAACCCCCTACTGGGTGACCGGATGGCTTGATATTTTCGGCCGATATCCTTGTAGCCGAGATTCCTCCGCCCATCGACGTTCGTGCAAGAACCAGCGGCTGACGATCAAGGCTGGGAGATTGAACGACGCCGTCTGGCTGAATGGACTTTTCTGGCTGGACGATCCTATGATGGGAAAGGGAGCCATTGCTTTTCAGCTTAAGCCGAGAGTTGGCCACGAGAAGGCCTGTAACCAGGGTCAGGCAGGCGGCAAACATGAGGCTTGCAGCCAAGGCAAACCGAGCATGAGAGATTTTGCCTGTAGACTGACGTGGTCGCTGTTCCATGGCCATCCTCCCAGGGCCAAAACTGATTCTCGAATAGGGCTTCCAACTGGTATCTTTGATAGCCCTTTTAACGGTGCTGAATCTGATGCTTCTCTCGCCCTGGGTGTAACCAATGAGAAGGGCCGTTTCGCAAAGGGTATTGATGATTCGCGGCACCCCTTGAGAGGCATTCCAAATCAATTTTAGGGCCTTACGGGTAAAAAGGGCCGGCCCTTTGTAACCGGCTACCTCAAGGCGGTGCTGAATATAGGCACAAGTATCCTGTTTGTTGAGGGGGTCAATATGCCATCTCATACCGGCCTGTCCCCCAAGCCAGCCCATTGCGGGCTGATTCAGCTTGCCGCCCCCTTCGGGCAGTCCGAAAAGGACGACTTGGATCAATTTGTGCTGGTCGGCGTCCGCCTTGAAAAGGCGCTGGAGGTTTCTTATACAAAGGGCGTCGAGATTTTGGGCCTCGTCCACGAGGAATACCACATTACCCCCCCCTGCCTGTTGACGGATCGCAAATTTATACAACCGATGCCATGCTTCTTTTGCAGACAGGCGCTTGAGCGGATCTGCGAGGTCCAGTTCCGCAAGGGCCATGGTGATCATCTCCTCGAAGGTGATGTTGGTATTAGAAATGCGAGCCACCTTGGTCTTCTCATCAAGGCGGCCCAGCATGGCGTTGAGGAGTGTTGTCTTGCCCGTGCCCGAGTCGCCCACGATGGTCATTAACCCGCGGCGATCGCTAATGCCGGAAATCAAGGAGGCAAGCATTTCACGAAGCCCCGGGTTAAGGTAGAGAAACTCAGGGTCTGCTGTGACACAAAAGGGATTTTCAGAAAACCCAAAAAACCAGTTATACATTCTGTCTTTCCCCATGCCGCCCTGTCAGAAACCAGCGCCCCACATGACATGAGGATCTCAACAGGACAGCAGTGAGATATAATTAAATTTTATTAACGATACTTATATAACATTATCATGAAAAAATCAAGGGCGATAGGAGCAAAAAGTGCGACAGGAGCAAATAAGACGTCATGTGGCAGGCTTCAAAAAGCCGCGGGCGGAGCGAATTTGGCCTTTAGGCTGGCCAGCAGACCATGGGCGTCGTCTAAAATCATGTAGAGAGAGGGGACCAATAGCAACGTGATGCCCGTGGAAAATAGCACGCCGAAACCTAGACTGATGGCCATGGGTATAAGGAACTGGGCCTGGAGGCTCCGCTCCAGGAGCATGGGAGTCAACCCTGCAAAGGTGGTCAAAGAGGTGAGGATGACGGCCCTGAAACGCAGTGGCCCCGCTCGGGTAATGGCGTCTCGGGCGGAAAGGCCCTGATCGCGGAAGCGATTGGTGGCATCAACTAGCACCAGGGAGTCATTGACCACCACGCCGGCCAGCCCCACGATGCCGAACATGCTCAGGAGGCTGAGGTTGTGTCCCATGATCAGGTGGCCACCCACAGCTCCGACCAAACCAAAAGGGATGGCCGACATCACGACAAAGGGCTGGGAAAATGACCTAAAAGGAATCGCTAAGAGGGCATAGATGCCAAAGAAGGCAACGACAAAGCCCCTGACTACATCGGCCATGGACTCTTGCTGTTCTTTTCCTTCTCCCTCTATGGTGTATCGCAACCCAGGGTAGCTATTCTTGAGTTTGGGCAAGAAACGACTCACAAGGTCCAACCGAACCTCATTGGCATTAACAATGGTCTCATCCACATCGGCTGCAACCTTGATGACACGGCGACGCTGGACTCGCTCTATCGAGGCATAACCCTGCTCCATGTGAACCTCAGCTACTTGACTAAATGGGACCTGTGAGCCGTCCGGCAAGCGGATGCGCATTTTTTCCACATCGCCCAATGACTTACGTTGTGACTCAGGGTAGAGAATCAACACTTTGACCTCATCCTGATCACGCTGAAAGCGCAACGCCTCAGCGCCGTAAAAGGCGTGCCGGACCTGCTGGGCCAAATCATTCAAGGTCAGGCCCAGGCTTCGGGCCGCCAACTTCAGCTTAAGCTGCATCTCCTCCTTGCCTGGCAAGAAACTATCTTCCACGTCGAATACCCCAGGATAACCTGTCAGTGCCTCCTTGAGTTCGTCTGCCGCACCCAGAAGTCGCTCATGGTCGTCCAGGGAGAGGTGGACTTCGATGGGATTGCCGGCGCTGAACAGGGCGCTTTGAAAAGTGACAGATTCGGCATCCGGAATCAGACCGGCCTTTTGGCGCCACGCAGTGGCCAATTGGGTCGCCGTTACATCTCTCTCCTCGCCTTCCAGAAGCTCGATCCTCACCTGGGCCAGATGGCTGCCGCTCCGAGGTCCACTGGCCATGGGACCACGGCCAGCCATATGCAATCCAACAGAAGAAATGCTGTGCTTGAATAGAGGTGGCTCATCGTCAGGACGTCCCTTGCCCAACGCTGCCAAGGCTTGTCTTCCGGATCGCTCCAAATGCGCAGCGATTTCAGTGGTCCTTTCAACGGGTGTCCCGGCCGGCATGGTGAGGGAGCAAATCAGTGTGTCACTTTCCACCTTGGGAAACAGGGTAAATTTGATCCATCCGCCTTTCCATATGCCCACGGTTAAGAGCAGCACAGCAATGCCCAGGGCCACGGTCGCATAGCGCCACCGGACACAAAAGTCGACCAGCCTAGCGTAGGGGCCGCTGATGACCCACTTCAATCCCCTGGCCACGGCCTTATCCTTTTTGGGCTTCCCTTCAGAACGGACAGAATTGTACCTGGACCGCGCCAAGTGGGCCGGTAGGATCAAAAGCGATTCCACCAAAGAGCCCAGCAGGACCAAGATCACCACAATCGGGATGTTGCGCATCACCTTTCCCATGGTGCCCGTACCCATGAGCAAAGGCCAGAAGGCCACCACCGTAGT